>JBBQAV010000064.1:0-15036 GCA_038316775.1 Gemmatimonadales bacterium
TGCTGCTGGCCCATCGCGCTGATGCTCATCGTCATTCCGGTTGCAAGGCGATAGTGAGATGTCGGATGGCCAAGAATCGTCGGGCCGGCGCCAAGGCTGTCGACTTTCGCCTCTGTCCCTGAGAAGTCCATCTTCATGCCACCCATCTGTTGGGCCTGCGTAACAAGCTCGGCTGGGCGGACGCGCAGGTACTGGCTCTTCTTCGCATCAATGTAGGTGATCGTCTTCCCGCTATCGGTCACGATCATGCTGACCAGGCTGTCTGACGCGAGAGGACTCAGCGGCGTGCCGGAGCCTTTGACGTCCAGGCGCATCTTGTCAGGGTTGCCTACGGCATGGCCCAGCATGACGGAGCTGTCAGGCGCTCCCTGGACCGAGACCGTGGTACGAAAATCCATCGATAGAGTCTTGCCGGCGGTCTGGGCGTTGGAATACGAAAGAGGAGCAAGCACGAATACAGCAGTGCTCAAAAGGCGCGAGGCTAAGGTCATGCTGAGGTTCCCGAATTTTGTGTGAAAGGCGGAGGAGGAGAATACAAAAGAAGACGTTCCCCGCACGCTAAGCGTAACCCGAAGGGGTCCGTTAGTTTCCCGGCCGCGGGAATCTCAGTGAAAAGAGAATTGAAGCCATGAGGACGGCCCCTACGACTCCGAGCGATCCCACAATCGGGATATGGACAAAGGGCTCCAGAAGCATCTTGGCGCCAATAAAGATCAGAACGAGCGACAATCCCAGCTTGAGATAGACGAACTTATCGATCACATGCGCAAGCAGGAAATAGAGCTGCCGCAACCCGAGCACCGCGCAAATATTCGACGTGTAGACGATGAATGGATCGCGCGTGACGGCGAAGATGGCGGGTATGGAATCGGTCGCGAAGACTATGTCCGTCGTGTTGACGATTACGAGCACGATGAAGAGAGGAGTTGCGGCGTTACGGACTTTCCCCGTCGCATCCCGCTCCCGGACGAAGAATTTGTCGCCTCGATAATCCGCCGTTACCGGAATCATCCTCCGGGCGAGGCGGAGAACCGGATCGTGTTCCGGGTTGTAGGCAGTCTCGTCCTTCTGCAGCGCCATCCTCATGCCCGTGAAGACGAGGAACGCACCGAAGAAATAGAGAGTCCATGAAAATCTCGTCACCAGCGCCGATCCCGCGACTATCATCACTCCGCGCAACAGCAGCGCGCCGATGATTCCCCAGAAGAGCACGCGGTGCTGGTACTTCTCCGGAACCTTGAAGTAGGTGAAGATCAGCACGAACACGAAGATGTTGTCTACCGAGAGCGCGTACTCGATGAGGTACCCCGTCAGGAACTCGAGTCCCGACTCTTTCCCCATGGTCTGGTAGATCGCGAACGCAAAGGATAGAGAGAGTGCGATCCACACTCCGCTCCAGACCGTTGCTTCCTTGAGGGAGACCTTTTCCGATCTGCGGTGGAGGACGCCGAGGTCGAGCGCGAGAATCGCGAGGACGGTGACGTTGAATCCGACCCAGCCCCACCAGCTATTCATAGCCCTTGGAGCCGGCCGGAATAGCCGCGCCGGCTAACGACGCTCAAGCGCGTCGCGAACGTCGAGAAGGATCTCGAAGTAGAGCTGTTCTCTCCGGTATGCGAAGTCGAGCGTCGCCATCTGGGTCTGGTCGCCAGTGGTTTTGGCCCGCTCGAATGCTTCGCGGTACATCTCGTCGAGGTCATTCAGAATAGTCGTACGCGTGCGTGACATTGACATGCTCTCCGGGCTCGAAGCGCCTCTATTGTCGGTCGACGAGAGCCCGGTGGCGATGCGCTCGAGCGCCGTCTCCGGGTCCTCGTTTTCGAAAATCAGTTTCCTGGCAGCCCCGAGTGCGAGTCTGCGTGGATTGAAAGGGTTGGGCGGGGTCACTGCGTGGGGTGTGGGGTGCGCAGAAAGTTAAGACAATGAGACGAGCGGGCGCTAACCCTGGAGCCTGTGAAAAACGGCTTCTTCAACCGGTTTCCCCTCTTTGAGGTGCTCCGCGACGATCCGCTCCAGCAGCGCGGGTGTCACTCGGGAATACCAGATGCCGTCGGGATAGACAACTACGATCGGCCCGTCGGCGCACACGCCGAGGCAGGGCGTCTCTCCTCTTTTCACGCGCTTCGGACCGAATAGGAGATCCTCTCTCTGCAGAAGCTCGGCGAGGAGCGAATAGATCTGCCTGCCCTGACGGTCGGGCGAGCAGAAATTGCCCGTGCACACGAGTACGTGCCGCGAATACGGCTCCATCTGCGGCTCCATTCTGTCACCCATCCAGCAAAGATACACATGGTTTCCGGCTCCTCTACTTGCCCCGGCCCGCGTTCCGCTCAATTATGCTTGAAGCTCTCCCGTTCCAGGAGCTGACCATGGGGGCAACCATATCAGGCAATACAATGGCCGTCGATCCCGTCATCACCGGCAAGGGCTACGTGCACCCTGAAGTTCTCGTCAGCACGGACTGGCTCGCCGAGCATCTCGACGATCCGAACATAAGAGTCATGGAGAGCGACGAAGACGTTCTGCTCTACGATACCGGACACATTCCGGGGGCACAGAAAGTCGATTGGCATGTGGATCTCAACGATCCCGTACTGCGTGACTACGTATCGTCGGAGCACTTCGAGAAACTCCTTCGAGAGAAAGGAATCGACGAGAACACGACCGTCGTGTTTTACGGCGACAAGAACAACTGGTGGGCAGCGTACGCGTTCTGGGTGTTCCAGCTGTTCGGGTTCACGAACGCCAGGCTTCTCGACGGCGGACGCATCAAATGGGAGCAGGAAGGACGTCGTTTCAGCACCGTCGTGCCGAAGCTGCCCGCCACGCGGTACACGGCGCCGAAGCGCTCGGACGAGAAGATCCGCGCCTTCTTTAAGGAAGTGCGCGAGCATTCGGCGGGCGGCAGGCCGCTGATTGATGTTCGTTCGCCCGAGGAGTACACGGGACAGCGCACGCATATGCCCGATTATCCCCAGGAAGGCACGCTCCGCGGAGGACACATCAGGGGAGCCCGCAGCATCCCCTGGGCGCGCGCAGCGAACCCGGATGGAAGCTTCAAGGATGCGGCTTCTCTGCGCGCCATCTACGAACAGGAGAAGGGACTCAAGAAAGGTGACGACATCGTCGCCTACTGCCGCATCGGAGAACGCTCATCACACACGTGGTTCGTCCTCACCTACCTCCTCGGCTACGATCGCGTCAGGAACTACGACGGAAGCTGGACCGAGTGGGGGAACGCGGTGCGCGCGCCGATCGAGAAGGGGCCCGAGAAGTGACCGTGCCCGCATCTGCTCCAACCGCGGCGAAGCCGTCGCTGATACACGTCGAGTGGGCCGGCGGTCACCGCTTCGATGCGGGACGTCCCAATGGACCAACTGTCCGCATCGACGGGGATGGTGAGACAGGACAGAGTCCGCCGGAGACACTCCTCACGGCGCTGGCGACGTGCGTCTCCTACGATGTGATCGACATTCTGGCAAAACAGCGCACGCCGATCGAGTCGCTCGAGATCGACGTGGTCGGCGAGCGGGTCGATACGATTCCCCGCCGCTACAAGCACATCACGCTCAACTTCCGCATCGGCGGAAAGGGAATTGAGAGAGATCAGGCCCTGCGCGCGATCGAGCTGTCGGCGACGAAGTACTGCTCAGTGCGGGAGTCTTTGAGAAGCGACATCATGGTCGCTTGGACGCTCGAGCTCAGACCCTAACTGCAACTGAACAAGTCGTGAGCCGCTAGCTGACAAGCTTCTAGCTGCTTAGCCTCACTGCGTCGGGACGTCACCAGGTGCCTTCCTGACACAATCAACTGCCTGTGCCATCACGCCAGTTAGTGGCGTCCCGACGTTTTAAAGCTATGAGCCAGCCGCTTTTTTCAGCTATCAGCTCACCACTTGTTCAGTTGCAGTTGTAGTTGCGGTTAAGATCGACGCTTTTTCGGCTTGGACGCAGCAGCGGAGTACGGCGCCCACTTTTTCTCCGCGTCTTCCATTTCTTCACGGAGCCGAAGGTAGCTGTCGTAGCGATCGGCGCTGATCGCGCCTTCCTGCACGGCTTTTCGCACTCCGCAACCCGGCTCGACGCGATGGGTGCAATCTCCGAACTTGCATTCCGAGATATGCGGGCGAAACTCGCGGAAGCATTCATCCAGATGCTCAGATGCGAGTCCCCACATCCCGACTTCGCGCAGGCCGGCGGTGTCCACGACGTACCCCGCATCCGGAAGCGGATGGAGCAACGCCCCAACCGTGGTGTGCCGCCCCTTGTTGACCGACTCGCTGATCTCGCCGACCCGAAGATCGAGACCGGGATACATCGAGTTCATGAGCGATGACTTGCCGACTCCCGATGGGCCGGTGAGCACCGATGTCTTCCCTGCCAGCACGTCGTGCAGCTCGTCGAGGCCGATTCGCTGCTTGACGCTCGTGAAGTGGACCGGATAGCCGGCGACGGCGTAGTCGCCAAACTCGCGCTCGATCTTTTCCTTGTCGACGAGCTCCACCTTGTTGATGACGATGCGCGACTCGAGCGAGTTCGCTTCCGCGATGACGAGAAAACGGTCGAGCATTCTGCGGTGGGGCTCCGGCTTTGCCGCGGCGAAGACTACAACGACCTGATCGACATTCGCGGCGACGATTCGCTCGCCCTGCCCCGAGCCAGGCTCTCGGCGCGCGAGCTTCGAGTGGCGGGGCAGAATCTCCGCGATTGCCCAGTGCCCGCCACGCTCGTCGATCTCGAGAATCACCCGGTCGCCGACCGCGAGCTTCTTGGTTTCCTCGCGCTCCTGTTTGAGCCTCCCGCGGAGCGATGCCTCGTGCGTCTCTCCGGAGTCCGCGCGAACGTGCCAGACTCCGCCGGTCCCTTTCAGCACGACGCCTTCCTTACGCGTCAACTGCTACCCTCTTCGCGCATGGCATCCCACCACGGCACTTGCTCGGTACCTCTCGCCTTTATCAATGCGTCGAGCTGCAACTTCACCTCGTTGAGAAGCATCGCGCCCACCATGCGTCGTGCTTCATCCTCGGTCGTTGCGAACGCCAGGAACTCCGACTCGAGATGACCGCTCGCGACGGGATCGCCTTCCCGCCACCGCACGAACAGCAGGTAGGCGGCGAATGGCCTTGCTCTCTCTCCGCTCGAGTCCGTGACGATTTCGACGCTGTACGACGCACCGTCGCTACCCTCGAACGCGGCCGGCCGGTCGTGCACAGCCATGTACCCACCGATCGTGTTCGGGTCGCCCTTCGCGGGATCGGGGGGAATGAAGCGGCCCATGGTCAGCGCCGGCGTTTGCCGACCATCTCCTTGAAGACGTTTCCGGTGAGAAACGCGATGTTCGCCGGACGCTCAGCGAGCCGGCGCATGAGATACGGATACCACTGCGTGCCGAATGGAACGTACACACGCATACGATAGGCTTCGCGCACGAGCTGGTCCTGCAGGTCGCGACGCACGCCATACAGCATCTGGAATTCGTAGCGGCTGGACGCGATGTCGTTCGCCTTCGCGAACCGCTTCGCCTCCTTGATGATCGCCTCGTCGTGAGTGGCGACGCCCGGGTAGTTCCCCTTCAGCATCAGCTCGTGCATGCCGCGAATGTAGTTCGCATCGACGTCTTTCTTTTCGGGATACGCGACCGTCTCCGGCTCCTTGTAGGCTCCTTTGCAGAGTCGCACGCGCGCCTTGATCTCGTTGGCGCGCTGGACATCCGCAAAGGTGCGATAGAGATAGCTCTGGAGCACGATTCCCACATTCTCGCGATAGGCCGGGTACAGCCGCTGCTCGAACAGATCCAGCGTGCGCTGCGTGTATTCGCTCGACTCCATGTCTATTCGCACGAACGAGCCGTAGTCTCGCGCGCGCTGAAGAATCTTCTGCATGTTCGCGACGCAGAGCTCCTCGGAGACATCGAGGCCCATGGCGGTCAGCTTGACCGAAACATTGGCGTCAACGTTCCGCTCGTGGATCCGGTCGAGCATCGTGACATAAGCTTCCGCCGACGCGCGCGCTTCTGCTTCGTTGTGAACGCTCTCGCCGAGGAGGTCGAGCGAAGCCGTGATGCCCCGCGCGTTGAGCTTCTCGACCGCGGCCAATGCGGACTCGAGGGTCTCACCAGCAACGAAACGCTCGGCGAAGCTTTTGGCCAGACGGTTGTTGCGGACGAACTTGAAGATCTGTTGCTGATTCGAGAAATAAAGAAATACGCTGCGAAGCATTAGTTCTGAGGTAGCTGTGTGGTAGATGCAGATGAGCGGCGAATGGCAGCGCGTCCGCGCCGCGAGAGGTCGAAAATTCTCCTCACTGGGAAACGGCCGCCCTTCCTTAGCTCGGAATCGAAGAGATTCCAGGTGGTGAAGCCATCGTCGCTCTCCGGCTCGAGCAGGTAAACGATCAGCGCGCCGCGAGGTTGTGCCGTCGACACAAGGAATGACTTCGAAGGTAGCGCCTGCGGCCCTCGCTCCCATCTGCCCTTGAGGCGGACTTCGTGGTGCCCCTGGAAGACCCTCGGCGAAGTGATGATCGAGTCGATCACATAGGATTCTCCGCGCGCAGTCCACGCAGAGTCGGACCGGTCCACGCGAACGCCATGGAGCCGGAGGAGTGTTACGACGGCGGTATCCTCCGGCGCAATCACGTAGGCCGCGGGCGGCGTCCGGTCGAGCGTGGACGTAAAGCGGTCGTAGACGGGCATTCGAATCGTCCTGAAGCGCCCGGTTCGACGCTGCCTCCTTGGGACGCCAGCCTGAGTCAGAGAGGAATCACCGGTCTTCTCGAGATCTTCCTTGACAACATCCATCATTCGCGGCGTCGCAACCAGCTCAGAGCGGACTGCGACCATCTGCAGGGAATCCGGAGACCGCCCCCACGCGAGCGGCTGGCTGTCGGCACGAGCGGAGAGCGACCTGATGGCCTGCCCTTTCTCTCCCACCAACGACAGAATCTCGTTGACGAACGCGTAGGTGGAAGCGATCCGCCGCGCGAGCGAGTCGTGAGAGTACGCCTCGCTCAGAATTCCGATCCGACCTCGTATTCCGTAGTAGTTGCTTCCGAAGCGCGGACGTGCGTCATAGGTCGCCCATCCTTCTCGCACGGTCGTATCCGGAACAGAGCGCTCATCCGAAAGAAAGTTGCCGTAATCGAACACTTCGAACCCCTCGGGCGCGCGCATCCGCTCACGCAAAACCGGCAGCAAGGAGTCGCGCGCATAGACCCCCCCGAACACCGCAGCTGGACTGAGCGACGGCGAGTAAGTGAGCGCGTATCCGTGAAAGCTTCCATCGGTGGTGTGAAGGTCCACGAATACGTCGGGATCCCATGTATTGAACATCGCGAGCGAAGCGCGGGTCTCTGGAGCCTCCGCCTTCACGTAATCGCGGTTGAGGTCGAGATTTTGCGCGTTCGCGCGGACGCCGACCAGCTCGGGCCCGTTCTGCTCAGTGCGGTTGATTGACTGCGATGCGAATCGTTCATTGCCGTCAGCGTTGTAGATCGGCACCGCTATGAGAACGATGGAATCGAGCGCGTTCGGCCTGGCGGCGAAGGTGAGATCGCGCAGCAACGCGAGCAGAGCGTCTTTGCCTTCCACTTCACCCGCGTGGATGTTGCCCTGAACGTAAACAATCGGACGCCCCAGCCCTTTCGCTTCGGACACGGTCGAGACTACCGGGCGAGAGGCAATTGCGTACGAAATTTCACGGCCTTCGTTCGTGCGGCCTATCGATCCGAACGCCAGGGGTGCGCCGAGCGTCCGGAGCGAATCGAGAAATTTGCGAACGTCGGCGTAGCGGGAAGTTTCCTGATATCTGGTGAGCTCAGGGCGAGTGCGTGGATAATCAGCGGGACTCAGCGGGCGGCTCCCGGCCGGGGCACACGTCGCGACCCCCACAATTGCCGCGACTGTCAGAAAAGAGGAAAGCAACTCCGCTGGCACTCCTACCCTCACGCGCGCTCTGCTGGATAGAAGACCTGCCTGCGACGCGCCATCTCGAGCAGCATTTCCGCGGGCTCGAATCTCCCGGGGAAGCGCGCGTTCAGATCTTCCAGCCGCTGAACCACGATCTGAATGCCGAGTGAATCCATGTAGCGGAATGGTCCGCCGCGAAAAGGAGGGAAGCCGATGCCGAATACCGCCCCGACGTCGCCGTCGCGCGACGACTTGATGATCCCATCGCCCAGACAGCGCGCTGCTTCGTTAAGCATCGCGAGAACGCATCGCTGCTGGATCTGAACCGCCGGCATCTCCGGTAGGCCCGTGGCTTCGTCCGTCGCCGGCGCCGCGATGGACTTCACTACGGGAATGCTCCCCGGCGCCAGAAAGAGTCCGTACACCGAGGGATCAACGTCTCCCTTCTTTCCCTCCTTATCGTAGGCGTAAAACCCCTTCTTCGATTTTCTGCCGTAGCGTCCCGCCGCCACCACCGACTGAATCGATTTCGCCGGCTGCATCCGCTCGGGATATGCTTCGGCCATGATCTTACCGGCCTTGGTAGCGACATCGAGACCGACTTCGTCGATGAGCGTGATGGGACCGACGGGGAATCCGAAGTCGACCAGCGCCTTGTCGATGATATCGACCGCCACTCCCTGGTCGAGGAGAATCGCTGCTTCGTTGATGTAGGGCGCGAGAATCCGGTTTGCATAGAACCCCGGTCCGTCGTTCACGACGATCACCGTCTTGCCGAGCTTTTTCCCGTACGCCACTGCGGTGGCAGTCACCTGCGGATACGTGTCAGTCGTCGTGATCACTTCCAGCAGCGGCATCTTCTGCACCGGCGAGAAGAAGTGCATTCCGAGCACGCGCTCCGGACGGCTCGATGCCTGCGCGATCAATGAAATCGGAATCGTAGATGTATTGCTCGCGAAGATCGCACTGGGGTTGATCGACGCCTCGGTCTCGCGCAATACCTGGTGCTTGATGGCGAGATCTTCGAACACGGCCTCGATCACGAGATCGACGTTCCCGAATCCCGAGTAGTCGACGGTCCCGCCGAGCAACGCCATGTAGTCGCTGTACTGAATTCTGCTGATCTGCTTTTTGGTCAGCCGCTCCTTGAGGATGTCGCGCACCGCGGCGTATCCCTTGGCGACGCGCGAATGATCGGCATCTTTGAGGCGCACGAGGCTGCTATGCTGCACCGCGACCGAGGCGATGCCGGCTCCCATGAATCCCGCGCCGATGATCGCAATCTTGCTGACGGGCAGCGGCTCGAAAGCGGAAATGGGAAGCTCGGGATACTGCGCCGGATCAACGCCCGGATCTTTCTTGAGCTCGTTCGTCGCGAAAAAGAGAAATATCAACTGGCGTGACACATCGGTCATCGCCATCTCGCCAAAGCGACGGGATTCCTCGCGGAATCCGTAGGCGATGCCTTTCTCGTAACCGGCCGCAATCACGTCGATAGCCGCGATGAGCGCGGGATAATGCCCACGGGATTTCGACAGCGTCTGCTCGCGCGCTTTCCTCAGCACGATCGCTCGTCCGGCAGGATTCCGGTCGATCAGCAGGCTCTGAATTCCGCTGACGCGCCGCTCGCTCTTCCGTCTTCCTTCCGCCACCTCGCGTGCGCGCTGGATCGCCACCGAACGGAGGATCGATGGGTGCACCAGCTCGTCGATCAATCCGAGCTGCAGCGCTTTCTGGGCGCGCACGTTTTTGCCGGTGAGAATCAGGTCGAGCGCGTTCGTGAGCCCGATCCTGCGCGGCAGGCGCTGAGTTCCGCCGGCGCCCGGAATCAATCCGAGCTGAACCTCGGGGAGACCCAGGACCGTTTTCGGATGATCGGTCGCGATGCGATACCTGCACGCCAACGCCGTCTCCAACCCGCCCCCGAGGCACGCGCCGTGAATCGCCGCGACTATGGGAGTGCGAAGTCTCTCGATAGAGTCCAGCAGCATCTGACCATCTCTGCTCAGCCGCTCAGCGTCCGCCGCGGTTCTCAGCTCCTGGAACTCTTCGATGTCGGCGCCAGCTATCCAGACATCGGGCTTGCCACTGATGAAAACCGCGCCATGCACTTCCGGATCGCGCTCGAGCCTCGTCACGAGTGCGACGAACTCGTCCTTTACCGCCCGGCTCAGCTTGTTGACCGACTCGTTTGGAAGATCGAACGTGATGACGGCGATTCCGTCGAGGACCTCGACGGAGAGCGCCGGCCTCCACCGCGTTCCGACGAGTCCGCCGATCGTCACTTCAGATGGAGAGATCATCGCGTTCTCTCTACCACCATTGCGAAGCCCATTCCGCCCGCAGCGCACACAGTCATCAGTCCAAACTGTCCGCCGCGGCGACGCAGCTCGTGCAGGAGCGTGGTGGTGATGCGCGCCCCCGTCGCACCAAAGGGATGTCCAATCGCGATGGAGCCTCCCATCACATTGAGCTTCGCGCGATCCACCTCACCAACCGGCTGCGAGAAGCCTGCGCGTTCCGCCCACCACTTCGACTCGAATCCCTTGAGATTCGACAACACCTGCGCGGCAAACGCTTCGTGCATCTCCACCAGGTCCATATCCTTCAGCGTGAGGCCCGCACGTTTGAGAGCCACCGGCGCCGCAAGCACAGGCGCTTGAAGAAGCTGCTCACCGGGATCCAGCGCCGCGTACGCGTACGACCTGATTATTCCGAGCGGAGGGTAGCCGAGTGCCTTTGCCTTTTCTTCGTTCATGAGGAGAACACAGGCACCTCCGTCGGTGAGCGGAGATGAATTTCCCGCGGTCACGGTGCCATACTTCCTGTCGAATACAGGCTTGAGTACCGCGAGCTGCTCGTAGCTCGTATCTTCGCGGATCCCGTTGTCGGACGTGAGCACGGTCTCGAATTTGGGCGGCACGTACACCGGCATGATCTCGGCGGTCAGCCTTCCATCGGATGTGCCGGCGGCGGCGAGCCTGTGCGAGCGAAGCGCGAAGTGGTCCTGCTCCTCGCGAGCGATTGCGTTGAGCTTAGCCATCTTCTCCGCCGACTGTCCCATCGTCTCTCCGGTCGAAGGCTCGGAGATCGCCGGCGTGATTGGAATGAGATCCTTGGGGCGCAGCTGCGCCAGAATCCTCAGCCGCGCCGGCAGCGATTTCGCCTTTGACGCCAGCACCAGCTTCTCGGCGAATCCCTGCGAGTGCAGGATCGGGATGTTGGAGAGAGATTCAGATCCGCCGGCGATCACGACATCGAGGTGGCCAAGCGCAATCTGATCGGCGGCATCGGTAATCGCCTGATTCGCCGATGCGCATGCCCTGCTCACGCTATACGCCTGAACGCCCTTGGGCAGGAGCGGCAGTAGCGAAACCTCACGCGCGATGTTTGGCGACACCACCGACGGTATCACGGTGCCGAACACCAGCCCCTGGACCTCCTTCCCATCCAGGTTGGTTCGCTGCAGCAGCTCAGCAACGCATAACTTGCCGAGGTCGATCGCGGATATCGACTTGAACGCGGTTCCAGCTTTTGCAAACGGCGTTCGCACGCCCGCAACTATCGCGACGCGACGCCCGTTCCCGAAAGTTGCCATGCACGGAAGTTAGACGGGCGTCGTTTATCTATCTAGGACGTGCTTCTCTCTCTCGTGGCACGCTCCTTATCGATCAGCCGCCGTTTTCGCTCCAGTCCCCAGCGATATCCGCCGAGCGCGCCGGTTTGCCTTACGACACGATGACAAGGGATCACGACGGAAACCGGGTTTCTCGCGCAAGCGCTCGCAACCGCGCGCACCGCGCTGGGAGATCCAATGGCGTTGGCGATCTCGGAATACGACCGCGTCTCGCCGAAAGGAATCCGCTGCAGCTCGCGCCAGACCTTCCATTGAAAAGCCGAAGCCTGGACGTCCAAGGGAATATCAGGCTTCGCGTTCCCACCATCGACCGCAGCGATCACTTGCTCCACCCACGCGGCGAGTGTGCTGGCCGAACCGGTGGCGCGCGTGCGTGTCGCGGCCGGGTACTCCTGCTCGAGCGCTGCTTCCAGGGTCTTGGCATCGTCGCCGAGCGTGACCGCGCATACTCCTCGCTCGGTCGCACCGACGAGCAGAAGTCCGAGCGATGCCTTAGCGATGACGTAATCGATGTGCGCACCCGCTCCACCGCGTTTGTAAGTCGCCGGCGTCATGCCGAGCCGCGCATCCGCGTCTCCGTACACCCTGCTGCTTGAGCCATAGCCCGCGCCAAACGTCGCGCGGCTCACCGTCTCGCCACGCTTGAGCTCGCCCTTGAGCCTCTCGCTTTTGCGCGCGCGGATGTATTGCGCCGGAGTCAGCCCGACCGTCTCCTTGAATTTCCGCTGGAGATGGTACGGACTCATTCCCGACTGTTCGCTCAGCAGCTCCAGAGTGAGCCGCTCGTCCCCGAAATCGCCGATGTGGGTATCGATGTAATTCCGCGCGCGCTCAACCGCGGCGTTCGGCGTTTTTGCGAGATTCGGGCGGCAGCGCTGACACGCCCGGAACCCGGCGCGCTCCGCGGCTTCGGCTGTCGAGAAGAATGCCACGTTATCCCGCTTCGGCCGCCGCGAGGGGCAGGAAGGGCGGCAGTAGATCCCCGTGGTCGTGACGCCGTAGAGCAACCTATCGTCGGCCGACACGTCCCTGTGGAGCACGGACTCCCATGCCATTGCGTCATTCATGGGAGGCTCCTCCGTTTGCAATCTGGGCTTCATTGAGATCTTTCTCTTCACTCGCTTTTTCAATACTGAAATCATAACAGCCCGCGTCAGTGTCTCGCACGTGGATGTACGCTACGTCGCGATCCTGCAGGAGCCGCTGAAGCTCCGGCTCGACCAGCCCGTTTGAAACATACTTCTGCGCAACCAGCCGCCGGCCGGAAGCATAGGCGTTGAGAGTGAGGCGGTGCGTAAGCATGGCTGCCGGGAAGCCCCCGTCCTCGGGGTATCGCTCGCAGTAGTCCTCGTGGATGAAAACGGGACCGGGAAGCGGAAACTTCTCCCGGCCGAAAAAGGGATCGTAGGTGAACAGAATCCGCCAGTCGCTGCCGACGGAAAAAGTCCTGAGACACCGGCGGCACGGCCCATACCCCGTGGCGACTTCGGCGTGAGCGGGATGACCATAACCTGGGGACAGGCGCGTCTTGCGGACGGCATCCGCGATTCGGTCCCCCAGGGCTACTACGCGATAAGATTGCATTGGATCCTCGTGGTCTGACGGTTATTCGCGACCGAATGATGCCCGTCAGCGGAGCCGCACGATATCCGAATCTTGCGGTCAAATTCCTTATACTTCGCTGACTCCGCCGCAGCCCAAAACGCTCAACCGACAGGATGACTGAACCCTCAGGAGAGACCTTCGACGTTCTTGTAATCGGGGGCGGAATCACCGGCTGCGGAGTCGCGCGCGATGCCGCGATGCGCGGCCTGAAGGTCGCGCTTATCGAGCGCGATGACTTCGCCAGCGGAACGTCAGGACGCTCGTCGCGACTGATCCACGGCGGAATTCGATATCTCGAGCAGGGCCGCATCCATCTCGTACGAGAGTCGATTCGCGAGCGCGAGATCCTGCTTCGGATTGCCCCGCATCTCGTACAATCGCTCGCGTTCACCTGGCCGATCTATCGAAACGCGCGCGTCGGCAAGCTGAAGCTGAGGGCGGGTTTGCTTCTTTACCAGCTCATGGCGGGGCGGCGCTCGCGCCACTACTCGGCACTTAACGCCGCGGAAACGATGGAGCGGGAGCCAAGCCTCAAGGAAACGGATTTGACGGGCGGTGCGGTCTACTACGACGCCTGCACCGATGACGCGAGGCTCACGGTGGCGAACGCTGTCTCCGCGAAGCAGCAGGGCGCTGCAATCCTCAGTCACACGCAGGTGACCGGCATCATCCGCGATGGAGGTAAAGCGGTGGGCCTCATCGCAACCATGCGGCACTCCGCTGAGGAGCAGGAGTTTCGCGCGCGTACGATCGTCAACGCGACAGGAGTCTGGCAAAACTCTTTCAACCCGAATGAGCGCGCGAACAATCATCGCGGCAGCAAAGGGGTTCACATCGCCGTCGCCAGAGAGCGCGTTGGGAATCGCGAAGCGCTGACGCTCATCTCACCGGTGGACGGACGCGTGATGTTTTGCCTTCCAGCCGGTCCGCAGGCAATAATCGGAACGACGGACACCTGGACCGATGAATCTCCCGAGACGGTGCACGCCTGGCAAAGCGACGTGGATTATCTCTTACGGTCCGCCAATGAATATTTTCCGCGCGCTGGCCTTACACCCGACGATGTGATGAGCGCCTGGGCCGGCATCAGACCATTGGCGAGTGCTCAGACTGACAATCCCAGCGCCGTGTCGCGCGAGCACAGCATCGCTACGGACAGCTCCGGAGTGATCAATGTCACCGGCGGCAAGCTGACCACTTACCGCTCAATGGCGGCCGAGGTGGTAGACGCCGTTCAAAAGGCGCTCGGGCAGAGAGTGACCGGCGCGCCGACTGATTCGGTCGAGCTGCCAGGGGCGGACCGCCCAGATGAAATCGCGCGGCTCCAGCGCGAAGATGCGAAGCTTTCGAAGCCGTTGGTCGAAGGACTCCCGTACACAGGAGCGCATCTTGTCTATGGCGTCTCGAAGGAATTGGCGGTGAACCTGAGCGATTTGCTGATTCGCCGCACGCACCTGGCGTTCGAGACACGAGACCACGGAAAGAGCATCGCGCCGATCGCCGCTGACATTGTTGCCCCACTCCTCGGCTGGGATGCCGCCACGAAAGGCGCCCGCGTCCGCGAATTCGAGCAGGGCATCGGGCGCATATTCGCCATCAGCGCGCAATAGCGAGCAGAGAAAATCGGATCAGTACTGGGGAATGCCGCCCGAAGAATGTGCGAGCCGCAGGAAATCCGCTCGCGTCTTCGGGTCCTCCCGGAAAACACCGCGCAATGACGACGTGATGGTCTTCGAGTTCTGCTTCTCGACTCCGCGCATCATCATGCAAAGATGATACGCCTCGATCACCACCCCCACTCCGCTCGGATTCAGCACCCGGCAAAGTCCTTCCGCGATCTGCTCCGTCAGCCGCTCCTGAACCTGGAGACGCCTCGCATAGACGTCCAC
>JBBQAV010000065.1:0-15022 GCA_038316775.1 Gemmatimonadales bacterium
TACACCCGGAACCTGCCGGCCGTCCTGAACCAGCACCGCCAGATCGCCCACTATCAGAATCTCGGGATGTCCCGGCACCGATAGGTCAGGGTTCACCTGAATCCTTCCCGCCCGGTCCAGCGGCGCGCCAAGAAATTTCCCTACCGGTGAAGCGTTGTTGCCCGCTGCCCAGAAGATGCTTTTGGCGCGGATCGTTTCCTCTCCGATGCGAACGCCGTCAGGACCTACTCCGGTGACCGCTGATTTCACCCGCACTTCGACGCCTAGATCTTTTAGATCCTGAGTTGCGCGTGCGGCAAGATCTTCCGGAAATGTTGGGAGAATTCGGGGTCCCGCCTCGGCGAGGACCACTCGCGTTTTACTCGCATCTATTCTCCTGAATTCCGGGGCGAGTGTCTTTTTCGCGATGAACGGCAGCGCGCCGGCGAGCTCCACACCGGTCGGGCCGCCGCCGACTACAACGAAGGTCAGGTACTCCTCGATCTCACGCGGATCCTCGGATTTTTCGGCCATCTCATACGCTAGCAGGAAGCGACGCCGGATCTCCGTCGCATCCTCGATCGTCTTGAGCCCTGGGGCGTACGGCTCCCATTCATCGTGGCCGAAGTACGCGTGCCGCGAGCCCGTGGCGACGATCAGGTAGTCGTATGGAATTTCGCGCAGCTCGGGGTCGATGCGAACGACGCGTCGCGCCGGATCGATCTCTCGAGCCTCCGCCAACAGAACCTCGGTATTCTTCTGATGCCGCAGGATCCACCGAATCGGCGCGCTGATCTCGCTCGGCGCCAGTGCCGCCGTCGCCACCTGATACAGCAGCGGCTGAAATGTGAAATGGTTTTTTTTGTCGATGAGCGTCACATCGGCGACGGCACGCTTGAGCGCCTTCGCGGCGGTGATCCCGCCGAATCCGCCCCCGATGATTACAACGCGCGGGCGAGCCGGTTTCTCAGGCAAGTCTTTCCTCGAACGATCGAGCGGCAAGCGTCATGAGCAGCACCAGGAATATCAGCAGAACACTGTAGGCCGCCGCGGTCCCAAACGCCAGAGCGCGAAGCTGCGCCAGGATCTCCATGGAGATCGGTCTGTTCGAGTGGGTGTACAGCACGACGCTCGCTACGAACTCTCCGACAGCCGTAACGGCCGCGAGCAAGCCACCCGCAACCAGGCCAGGCCGCGCCGCGGGCAGAATCACTCTGCGCAACGTGAGCAGCCACGACGCTCCGAGCCCGCGCGCGGCATCCTCGAGAGATGCATCCATCTGCCGAAGCGATGACTCGACCGCCGACGCGACGAGCGGGATGTCACGGATGAAATAGGCGAGCGGCAGTATCCAGAATGTCCCAACCAGAAGAATCCGCGCGGTCAAGAGATCGTTCTGGTTGAAGGTCGCTGCGAGACCGAGCGCTATCGCAGTCGCCGGAATCGCCCACGGCAGCGCGACGAGCAGCTCCAGCAGTCCACGTCCCCTGAACCTCCGGAACACGATCAGATATGCGGCCAGGAAGCAGACGACGAGATTCGCCGCGGTCGCAATGAGCGCCATCGACACGCTGTTCGTTATCGGCCGCCACAGCTCGCTCTCTGAAAAGAGCCGCCGGTAATTCTCGAATGTGTATTCGGGTGGCAGAACCTGGGTGGTCCAGACGCCGTCGCGCGCAAAGGAGACGAGCACGACCATCAGGTGAGGCAACACCAACGCAATTACGATCACGGCTGATGCGACGCTCGTGATGATCTGAACTCGCCTCGACCTGATCGTCCGCCGCGCTCGGCCTCCCTTGCTCGCGAGAGTGTACTTCCGTTTTCTGTCGAGCCAGCGGAACAGCGCCAACCCGGCCACCGCGCTCAGCGCCAGCACTGTCGTCTCGACGTACGCGAGCCCCATCGCCCCATTCGTCTTGGACGCGAGGATCTGCGTCGACAGCACTCGCAGTCCTCCGCCGAACACGTACGGCGCCGAGAAGGAGCCGAGCGCGTTCATGAACACCAGAAGCGCCGAGCCGGCGACGGCGGGCATCAAGAGCGGCAGCGTCACCCGGCGGAGCCGTTGCCATGTATTGGCTCCGAGTCCCGATGCGGCTTCATCCAGCGTTGCATCGAACCGCTCCAGGCCCGCGGAGACGAACAGAAAGACGTAGACGTACATCGTGTACGCGTGGACGAACACGATCGCACCGACGCCCTTGAGCTGCCACGGAGCCTGCGCCATTCCAAGCGCGCGCTGCACCGCCCGCGTGATGACTCCGCTCTCTCCATATAGGAAGAGAAACGCGATCACGCCCACCAGCGGCGGGAGCGCGGCGGGAAGTGTCGCGACCGCGCGAAGGAGCCGGCGGCCGGGAAACTCGAATCTTCCGAGCAGAAACGCGAGCGGAATCCCTATCGCTAGCGACGCAAACACCGACGCGACAGAGATGACGATGCTGGTCTGAAGCGCCTCGCGGTCCGCCGGGCTCGCTGCGAATTCCCGCCAGTGGTCCAATCCGTTCTCAAAGCTCCCGGCAATGACGGCGGCGTTCGGGTAGACCACGGACCAGAGCAGAAGCGCGATGACTGGAAGCGCGATGACCGCGCTCTGCGACCTGAGCGACGACCTCATCCCGGCACCAGCGGAAACGGTCCCTTGAGCGGAGAGACTGAAACGTTGTCGTCCTCGCGTGCTTCGCCCGATGCGGACTCGACCTCGATCGTCACTCCATCCGCGAGCTGGATCCGGTACACGACAATGCTTCCGGCGAAACGCCGATTTATCACCCGTCCCCGCCATGCGAGAACACCTGCTCCCCGGGACAGCTCGAGCGCATCAGGCCGAAGCAGGACGTACGCCTCGCTGAATTGCTCAGGCGCGCCGCTCGGGCGAGTGACGCTCAGTTCACGGGCGACGCCGCCGATCGACACAGTCGCAACTTTCCCCTTGTCGACCGCCGGCACGATAGCTCCCCTCCCGATGAACGCCGCGACTTCGCGCGAGATGGGCGCGTGATAAAGCTCCTCAGGCCTCCCAACCTGAAGCAGCTTGCCCTTCTTGAGCAGCGCGATGCGGTCGGCGATCGCGAACGCGTCCTCCTGATCGTGCGTGACGAACAGCGCCGGCACTCCCACCCGTCGCAGCATCGCGCGCAGATCGTCCCGCATCGTGTGCCGCAGAGTAGGATCCAGATTCGACAGCGGTTCGTCGAGCAGCAGCGCACGCGGCTCGATCACCATCGCGCGCGCGAGCGCCACACGCTGCTGTTCCCCGCCCGACAATGACTGAATCGCGCGACTTCCAGCGCCTTCGAGACCGACGTTAGCGAGGGCCGCGCGCGCTTTGATCAATCGGTCGACCTTGCTCACCCCGCGCGCCTCGAGTCCGAAGGCGACGTTCTCCTCCACCGGCATGTGCGGGAAGAGCGCGTAGTGCTGAAACACCATTCCGAACCCGCGGCGCTCGGGAGGGACACGTGTGATGTCGTTTCCGCCGAGAGTGACCGTGCCGGCGTCAGGGACCTCATAGCCGGCAGCCATGCGGAGTGTCGTCGTCTTTCCGGAGCCGGACGCTCCTACCAGGGCGAGCAGCTCGCCAGGCCCGATCTCGAACGAGACGTTGTCCACTGCCATGAAATCGCCGAAGCGCCGCGTCACTCCGTTGACGGCGAGAGCGCCAGCCTTTCCGCCGTCGGCACCACCTTCGGTTCGCGCCCTCGGCGCCGCGGTCACTGCCTCTGTCCGCGGTTCCTGATGTTCGCGTCCCAGTACTTCATCCACTCGTCGAGATGCGCGGCCATCACTTCACGATCGACTGGCATCGGTTTGATTTGCGCCATCGCATCGCGGATCCATGCAGGAAGCTTCGACAACGGGATATCCTTCCGTGCGGGAATGCGGAGAAAGGAGTCAGCGGCTGCAATCATCGCCTCGGGAGTCGTCACGTACTCATAGTACGCCTCGGCCTCCTTCGGATGCTTGGTGCCCCGCACGATCGCAATGCCGTCCACGAGCAGCGGAGTTCCACTCGTTGGAATGACATACTTTATCGGAATTCGGGTCCGCTGCTCGAGCGTCGCGAAATCCGGCATGTCCCACATCGTGACAACACCTTCCTGCCGGCCAAGCTTCTGGTAGAGAATCGTCGGGTTCAACGTGTACTCGCGCGTATTCGCATCGAGCTTGCGCAGCCACTCGTAGCCCGCGTCAGGCTTGCCTGTCTGCGCGATCGATCTCGCCATGATCGCTCCGAAGATAGCGCGCATGGTCCCCGACGCGATCGGATCGCGAATCAGGATCTTCCCTTTCCATTTTGGATCGATGAGATCGTCCCAATCCTTCGGAGCATCGGCTTCCTTTACCGCGTCGCGGTTGTAGCCGATCACCTCGGGCGTGAGATACGTCCCATACCAGTTGTCTTTGGAATCATGTCCATCAGAGTCGATTGCCCCAGCCCACGTCGGCTTGTAGGGCCGCAACAGATTCTCCTTCGTCGCGCGATCGAACGCTTCAGCCGGCGCCCCGAACCAGACATCAGCCTGCGGATTCGGCTTCTCGGCCCGGACGCGCTCCAGAACTTCCTGCGACCCCTGGTCCACCCACTGCACATCGACGTCGGGATGCGCTTTCTCGAAACCCTTCTCGAAATACTCGAGGAGCTCTTTGCCGTGGGGCGAATAGACGATTAAAGTCTTGCGCCCGTCAGATTTGCACGCCGAGAGAGCGAGCGCTGCAACAATCGCTGCAATTCCGCGCACGGTCATCGAATGGTGTTGCCGCCGAGGAGGTTGGCGAAGATGCGGGCGCCGCCGGTGACACCCGCCGGAAGCTGCCTGAAGAGCGCGAGCGTCACGTAGATGTACGTTCCGCGGCCATACGGCGCCGCGAGAATCGCCGCGCGGTTCGGCGCCTCACCCGGATCATTCATCGCGAGCATGCTGCGATAGTGCGAATCGAACGATGAAGGCATGTAGGTCGCCCTTTCCTGCACCCAGTCCTTGAAATCGTCCTGAGAGATTCGATTGGGCAGGTTCAGCAGCGGTGACTGCGGATCAGTGAACGTCACCGGCGCGTTTTCGTCGGTGACGCGCTCGGCGCGCCCTTGCAGCGTGATCGGATATGGCATGATCCCCGGGCGCTGCATCTCCGCCTGTCCATACTGCACCACGAGACGTCCGCCGTTCCGAACGTAGGCGAGGAGGTAGTCGTTGTTGTCCTGCAACGTCTGACTCGCCTGATATGCGCGCGGTCCGACGACGATTGTCGTGAACCGGCTCAGATCCGTCTCCGGAATGTCGTCTGCATCGACGATCGTGAGAGGAACGCCGAGCTGCTGGAGCACCGGCGCAACATTGTCCCCGACGCCGGGGATGTAAGCGACGTTCAATTTTGCCGGCAGCACAATCTCGGCCGCGTGGATCGTCAGCGTGGAAAACCGGTAGATCCGCTGCGGATTGATGTGCGCATACTCGATCGGGATATATCCGGTCCGATATGATCGTCCTTTTGCGGACGCCGTGGCCGAGATCTCGTGAGTGCCACGCGCGAGAGATCCCCTCACCTTGAAGATGAGAGTACGGGTAGAACCCGGCGCCATCACGACCGTTCGCGCGAGCGAATCGGCGGTCAGACCTCGAGGAAGTGAGAGGGCAACTGTAACTGGCGTCGAATCCCTGAAGGCTGAGCGAAGCGTCGTCTTCAGCAAGCGATTGAACGGACCGTTCGCTCGCGCCATCGTCGTCGCTTCGTCGAGCGCGATGGAGACGCCGGGGGCGATGATCAGCGGTCGCTGCACGTCGCCCCGAACGCGATCCACGTAGTGGTACACGATCGGAGCCGCGACGTCGAGGAGCGCTTTCTGTGCGGATGATCGCACCGTTACATGTGCCCATTTCTGCCGCTCTCTTTCGTCCTCCGAGATCCCGCTGATGGGAGGAGAGAACAAATCTCCGTTGCGAGGCTGAGCGAGCCACCAGGGCTGGGTTACCTCGCTGCCGAGGAGAGATTGAGTCCACTGATAGCTGGAATCCGGATGAACCAACCCGAGAATTTCGTCTCCCATCTCGACTTGAACCGGTACCCGGCCACGATTGTAAAGCGTCATGGTCACCTTCGCCGTCTCACCAAGCGCGAGTGCCTGCCTGTCTGCAACTGCCTCGAGCGCAAAAGCAGGCGGCGGCTCCGGCGGCACCACACGTCCATCCTGCACCAGCAGTTTGGTCGTATCGAGCCCGGCAAAAATGGACTTCTCCTCTTTCGGCGCAGGCGCCATAACGCGCGAATCCTCACGCGTCAGATAATCCCACACCACTCCCTTTCTCCGCAGTGTTCCTTCCCCCTGCGACTTGTGCTGCGATCTGCTGTCGGCTGCTATCTCCTGATACGACAGACCGAGATTGGGATCGTACTCGCCGACATTGATCGCGATCGTCCGATCCTGCGGAGAAAATCGCGCAAGGCGATAGAACTTGAGCGGAATCCACGGACGCCCGAATGCTTTCACGGGAAAGCGTACCGTGTCCCCCGCCTGATCGTATGCCTGCCTGGCAAGGATGGCCGAAACCTGATGATGGCCGTGTCCGTCGCGCGGAGTCCCTGAAAAAGTCGTGATCACGATATGCGGCTTGAACGCGCGCATCACCGTCATCACATCGTTGAGCAGGGAATCCTGCGGCCAGTGTTTCCGGGTCTCGTCAGCGGTTTTTGAAAAGCCGAAGTCGTAACCACGGGCGAAATACTGGTGCGCCCCGTCAATCCGCCGCGCGGCGAGGAGCTCTTCGGTCCGAATCACACCGAGCGCTTCGCCGAGCTCGTTGCCGATGAGATTCTGTCCGCCGTCTCCGCGCGTCAGCGAGAGATACGCCGTCTCGACACGACGGCCGCGCGCAAGCCATGCAATGAGCTGAGTGTCTTCGTCGTCTGGATGCGCACCAACCCAGAGCACGCGCATTCGTTCGGGCGCGTTCTGCACTCGAATACTTGCCGAAGAAGCAAGTATTCCCTGAGCGATTCCGCGATGCGGCAACAGAACGGCCGCGACGAGCACAGCGAGTGTTACCGCTCTCTTCATTTGTTTGAGGTCGATGCTCAGGTCTTGAGCGCCACGCTGCGGCGCTTCGCTCCAGCCGGCTGCTGCATCGGCGCATTCACCTCGGCGATGATGCGCTCTTGCTCCTTCTTGTGAACTTCCGCATAACCCTCGGCCGGGCTCGCGCGGTCGGGACGACCGATGTAGCGAGTCAGTAGTGCATTGCCGGTCGACATCCGGAGACGGGGCGCAACGTGCGACCACGCGCCCTGATTCTTCGGCTCCTCCTGCGCCCACACCACTTCCTCGATAGCCGGATAGAGGTCGACGATCTTCGCGACCTGATTGCCCGGCCACGGATACAGCTCCTCGACGCGCACGATCGCGACGTGCGGCGCACGCCTCGGCGCGAGATCGTAGTAGATCTTGCCCGTGCAGAAGACGAGTCGCGTTACCGCTTCACGCTTCTGTGAGGCGACTGGATCATCGATCGCTGGCTGGAACGTGCCACTGGTGAGATCAGTGAGTTTGGATGCCGCATCAGGAAGACGCAGCAAACTCTTCGGCTGCATCAGAATCAACGGACGCCGTTCGATGAGCTGCGACTGACGCCGCAGAACGTGGAAGTACTGCGCGGGCGTTGACGGATAGGCGACACGTTGATTCCCTTCGGCGCACAACTGTAGGAATCGCTCCAGGCGCGCGCTCGAGTGCTCGGGTCCCTGCCCTTCGTATCCATGCGGGAGCAGCAGCACGATCGAGGAATCCTGTCCCCATTTCGCTCGATCGGCCGAGATGAACTGATCGATGATCGGCTGCGCCACGTTCACGAAATCCCCGTACTGCGCTTCCCACAACACGAGCGTATCCTCGGCGGCCGTGCTGTAGCCGTACTCGAAGCCGAGCACCGCCATCTCTGAAAGCGGGCTGTTGTAGATCTCGAGCTTTCCATGAGCCTCGCCATCGCCGACATGAGAGAGAGGAACGTAGATCTCCCCCGACTCGGAGTCGTGGAGCACGGCCTGCCGGTGCGAAAAAGTCGCGCGCTCGGAATCCTGGCCCGTCAGGCGGACCGACTTCCCATCGGTGACGATCGACGCGAAGGCAAGCGCTTCCGCGTGTCCCCAGTCTATTCCACCAGCATCTCCCATCGCTTCCGCCCGGCGCGCCAGGGTTTTCGCGACACGCGGATTCACCTTGAGCGTCGCCGGCCACTTGAGCAGGGCGTCATTGAGCTTGCGCAAACGCTCCGCGCTTACGGCGGTGTCGCCGCTGCAGGCGCCCGATTGATCGGCTTCCGCTTCCTTGGCCGGATTGTACTCGGGCGAATGAAGCTCTCCGGCCTTCATCGCCGTCAGAATCCGGTCGAAGTTCGCTGCGGCATCGGCGTCGATCTGTTTCACCTGCTCCGCGGTGACGACTCCTTCGGCAACGAGACGATTGCCCCACACTTCACGCGGCGATGGATGCGCGCGGATTCTCTTGTAAAGCTCTGGCTGCGTGAACGCGGGCTCGTCCGTCTCGTTGTGTCCGTGACGACGGTAGCCGACCAGGTCGATCAGGAAGTCCCTGCCGAATTTCGCGCGGTACTCGATCGCGAGCCGCACGACGTGTATGCAGGACTCCGCATCGTCGGCGTTGACGTGAACGATCGGGACCTCGAAGCCCTTGGCGAGATCGCTCGCGTAGCGCGTCGATCTTGCGTCGATCGGATCCGTCGTGAATCCGACCTGGTTGTTGACGATGATATGAAGCGTTCCACCCGTCCGAAATGCCTTGAGCCCGGAGAGATTGAATGTCTCGGCCACGACTCCTTCGCCGGGAAACGCGGCGTCACCGTGGACGCAAATCGGCAGCACCGCCGCCTCGTCGCGCTTTCCATTTCCGGCAATCATTTGACGCGCTCTTGCAACTCCCTGGAGCACGGGGTTCACCACTTCGAGGTGGCTCGGATTCGGAATCAGCACGATTTCCACTTCGCTGCCGCTGGAGACCTTCGTCTTGCCGGTCGCGCCGAGGTGGTACTTCACATCGCCGGTCTCGCTGATGGCGTTGGGGCTGGCGTGCTTCCCCTCGAATTCCTCGAAGATCGACGAGTATGGCTTCGACAGCGTGTGAGCCAGGACGTTGATTCGTCCGCGATGCGCCATCGCGAGATCTACCTCGACCGCGCCATGATTCGCGGCAGCTTCGATCGCTACATCCAGCATCGGGACGAGGATGTCGCCGCCCTCGATCGAGAATCGCTTGTAGCCCTGGTACGCGCGGCCGAGGAAGCGCTCGAGTCCATCGACCTCAGTCAGGCGCTGGAGAATCGACTTTTTCTCTTCATCGCTGAGCGGCTTGTTGAGCCGGCCGCTCTCGATCTGCTGGCGGACCCACTCGCGCTCCTCGAATCTGCCCAGGTGCAGAAACTCGAATCCGATCCTCGACGAATAGAGCTCACGGAGGCGCGCTATGACGTCGGCCGCGCTGCCACCCGAGGCGCCGAGCGCGAGGCCGGGAATGCTCGCGAGATGCTCCTCGCTCAGCCCGTGAAATTCCGGGGTGAGCTCCGGCGCTCCTCCGGGCGGAGTGCCCAGCGGATCGAGGGGTACGGCCATATGGCCGTAGTGGCGAATTGCGTCGACGAGCTCAGCCGCGGCGGCGACATCGCGAAGAAAAGCGGGATCGAGCTGTCCCGCTGAAATAGTCTGGCCGGCGGCGGGGGCGGCACTGCCGCCAATGCGCTCGGCAAATCGAAAGAATTGGCGCCATGATTCGTCGACGGAACCCGGATCGCGCCGGTAGGCTTCGTACGCCTCGTTTATGTATCCGTCGTTGTAGACGCCCGTAATCGGGTCGGAGCTCATACTTCTAAATTTAACTGCGCTCCACACCTCTTGGCGCATTGGCGCGGGGCCCTAGCGTGTACTTCGGGCGAGCCGCCGCGGCGTGCAGAATCTTGAGCGCGGGCGCCTTCTCCAGCGTCGGCAGATAGAGGAAGCCGGCGATGCCGTTCACATCGAGTAGGTGCAGCTCCTCCGCGTGCCGCGTGAGGCTGACGGCGAGGACGGGCGTGTCGCGTAGGAGCGCGTCCTGCTCCCACTTCTCGAGAGAGATGGTCGCCAGCACGTCGTAGTCGCAGATCACTACGTCGGGGGCAAGGACACTGGCCGCCTTCGCCGCTGAATCGAGCCCCACGCAGTTGGTCGTCGCCACGCCCATTTGCGCGAAATAGCGGGCAATGTGCTCGCTCAAAAAATTGTGTCGCGCAACGCACAGTGCGCGGAGGGGGGCAGCCCCATTGCTGGAAGCCGCCACTTGTGTCTCGAATGGCATGCGCGTTCATCGTAAAACAACCCGCGGTAGAGCACAAGGCGTATTGGGATAGACCACAACAACAAAAAAGCGCCCCGCACTAAAGAGTGCGGGGCGCTTGAACGAGGTTCTCTACTGCTTGGTTTTATCGACGTTGTTGCCGATCACGCCGCCGAGAATTGCTCCGGCTGCGCCACCGATGATCGCGCCCTTCACCTTGTTCCTGCTGGTGACCGCGCCGATGATCGCACCAGCGCCGGCGCCGATTGCGGCGTCACGCTTGGTGTGCTTCACGACCGTCTGCTGCGGCGCTGGCGCCGGAGCGTAGACCGTCTGCGAGGACGACGAACGACGGGTGGTCGTCCGCGCAGGCGAACGATAGACGGTGCGAGGCGCCGTCGATGTGCTTCTCAACGCTGTCGGGGCAACTCCAGTTGCCACTCCCGCGCGCTCAGCAGCCGTAATGCTGTCGAGCGGCGTGTACGGACGGCTCGCTGCCGCCGTCGAAAGATCAGAGTTAAGCGCACTGTCAGCGGCCGTCTGCTTATCACCGTTAGAGCATGCGAACGCTAAAGCCGCGGCCGGGAGAATTAGTAGCTTTTTGAACATTGTAAAGCCTCCAGAAATGACCCCCGCTCAGCGCGACGGTCCTGCTAAGAGGGGCAGGGTCTATGCCAATACACAGGTGTAGTTATGCCGCCGTAGCGGCGGATAACGCGGTTGCGGGAGCGATATCGTCCTCCAGAGAGGCCGGTAACGTGAGACGAAAAATGCTCCCCTCGCCAGGCGTGGACTTAACCGTTAAGGTGCCGTCCAACAGCTGAGCCAGGCGCCTCGAAATCGGGAGTCCCAGGCCGGTGCCGGGCTGCTTCGATTCGGAGACCTGAACGAACTCCTCGAAGATGCGGGAAATGTCCTCTTCCGCTATTCCGACTCCCTGATCGACGACCTCGATATCTACACCCTTGTTCTCGTTTTGTTTGCACGAGACGCGGATGGGCTTGCCTTCCCCGAACTTGATCGCGTTCGACAGAAGGTTGAGAAGAATCTGACGCACGCGGCGAGGATCGCTCACGATGTTGAACGGCGGTCCCTCCATGTCGAGCGACAGCGTCGAGCCGTAGTCGTCGGCCAGCGGGCGCACCGTGATGAAGAGATCCTCGATCAGAGAAGGGAGCATCACCGGTTGCAACGACAGCTCGATCTTTCCCGCCTCGATCTTGGAGAGGTCGAGGACGTCGTTCACCAGCTCGAGGAGATGGCGCGCGGCCTTGAGCGTCCGCTGCAGGCCCTCCTTCTGCTTGACGTTCAGCGGCCCGTAGATATTGTCGAGCATCAGCGTGCTGTACCCGATCACAGCGTTGATCGGCGTCCGCAGCTCGTGGCTCATCGACGCGTAGAAGCGATTTCGCGCGCCCATGGCCTGCTCCAGCGCGATCTGTCTGCGGTGCAGCTCCTCGTTCATCTGTGAGAGCTGAGCGGCGGATCGCGCCTCGGTTTCCAGCAGCGAAGTGCGATGCTCCAGCTCGAGCTCGCGCTTCTCCGCTTCCCTCAGCAGCTCGCCCTGCCGCTGCAGCTCGCGCTGCTTGACGAAGAGATCCACGAACACAGAGACCTTCGATCTCAGGACGTCGGGATTGAACGGCTTGAACACGTAGTCCACGGCTCCCATCGAGTAGCCCTTGAAGACGTACGCGTCCTCCTTGCTGATGGCGCTCAGAAAGATGATCGGGATCGTCCGCGATCTCTCGCGCGACTTGATGATCTCGGCCACCTCGAAGCCGTTCATGCCGGGCATTTGCACGTCGAGGAGAATCGTCGCGAACTCGCATCCGAGCACCTGCCGGAGCGCTTCGGGCCCGGTGTTGGCGCGCACGAGTATCTGCCCGAGCGGCTCGAGAATCGCCTCGAGCGCGAGAAGATTCTCGGGCCTGTCGTCGACGAGCAGGATGCTGACGCGATCGTCCGTCATACCACCTTCCTCTTACCGGAGAGCGTCTGTGCCTCCTCGTTGGCGAGAGCGATGAGCCGCGAAGCAAGTCCGTCGAGCTTCAGCACCTCCGCAGTCGGAACAGCCCGAATCGCGGCTTCCGGCATGATTGGAATTTCGGCCGTCTTTGGATCCTGAATGAGAGCGAGTCCACCGCGTTTCACGATGTGCGCCAGTCCGCTCGCACCATCTTCGTTCGCGCCTGTGAGCACCACCCCAATCGCCGCACTCCGGTACGTGTCCGCCGCCGACGCGAACATCACGTCGATGGAAGGCCGGCTGAATCTGACCGGCTCCTCTATCGTGAGCGACAGATACCCGCACTCGACCAGCACGTGATAGTTCGCCGGAGCGAGGTGCACCGTTCCGGGAGCGAGCTCGTCCTTGTCCTCGACCTCGCATACCCTGAGATCCGTCGCGTCCTGAAGTAGCTCCGAGAGCAGCCGCTCGGAATCCTTGCTCCGATGCTGAACGACGACGATCGGAACAGGAAACGACGCCGGCAGCTCGCCGAGGAGCTTCGTCATCGCGGAGAGTCCTCCCCACGAAGTGCCGAGGGCGACGATGGAGTACAGCACTCTACTTCACCTTCCGGAAGATTTTTTCCGGAGGAGCTATCTGCTGATAACATTCCTCGTGCGCCATGAAGCGCAGCGTCTCCTTGCTGCCGAGCACCAGCACGCCGAACATTGCCAGGCTGTCGTAGAACAGTGTGTGCACCTTCGACTGGAGCGTCTTGTCGAAGTAGATGAGCACGTTCCGGCAGAGGATCACGTTGAATTCGCTGAACGACCGGTCGGTCACCAGGTTGTGCTGCGAAAAGACGACGTTCTTCGTGAGCGACGTGTCGAACAGCGCGCCGCCATACCTCGCCGTGTAATACTCCGAGAACGATCTCTTCCCGCCGGCGCGGATGTAGTTGTCGGTGTACTCCTGCATTCGCTCGAGCGGGAAGATTCCCGCTTTGGCCCGCTGGAGCACGACCTCGTTGATGTCGGTCGCGTAGATGCGCGAGCGGTCGTACAAACCTTCCTCGCGCAGCAGCATCGCCATCGAGTAGACCTCTTCGCCCGTCGAGCAGCCTGCGTGCCAGATGCGGATGAAGGGGTAGGTGCGGAGAAGAGGCACAACGTGCTCGCGGAAGTGCACGTAGAAACTCGGATCCCGGAACATCGCGGTCACATTGATGGAGAGATCCAGCAGCAGCCTCTCCATCATCGCCGGCTCATGAAGCACGCGCTCCTGGAGTGCGCTTATGCTGGAGAGTCCTTCCTCTTCTATGCGCTTCCACAGGCGGCGCCTTATCGACGCGTATGCATAGGAGCGAAAGTCAAATCCGTAATGGCGGAATACTCCCTCCAGCAGAAGCTCGATCTCGATTCTCTCGAGATCGGGCTTGAACGCCTGCGGGTCGGGCGGCGCGACCGTCTTGGGCGCCTCCGTTACCTGTACAGCCATACTCTGAGCAGGGACAACAGCTGTTCGGTATCGACCGGCTTGGTGATGTAATCGGAAGCCCCGGCCGCGATGCACTTCTCGCGGTCGCCCTTCATCGCCTTCGCCGTCAGCGCGATGATGGGGAGCGTCTTGAACTGATCCATCCCGCGAATCGCCCGCGTCGTCTCGTAGCCGTCCATCTCGGGCATCATGATGTCCATCAGGATCGCGTCGACGTTCGGATCCTTCTTCAGCTCACCGATCGCCTGCTTCCCGTTCTCGGCGAAGCGCACGATCATGCCATGATCCTCGAGCATGCTCGTCAGCGAGAAGATGTTGCGCACGTCGTCGTCGACTACGAGGACGTTCTTGCCCGCCACGACCGAATCCGCATCGTGGAGATGCTCCAGCATCTTCCGCTTCTGCTCGGGCAGCTTTGCCTCGACACGGTGCAGGAACAAAGCGGTCTCGTCCAGCAGGCGCTCGGGAGACTTCACGTCTTTGACGATGATGGTCTCCGCGTACTTCTTGATACTGGTCTCTTCTTCCTGACTCAGATCGCGTCCGGTGTAGATGATGATCGGAAGGTCCTGGTTGCCTGGATCCGACTTCACCTTCTCCAGCAGATCGAAGCCGCTCATGGCGCCCTCTCCCTTGGTGAGCCCAAGGTCCAGCACCATGCAGTCGAAATGCTTCTCGTGAAGCAGGGCGATCGCTTCTTCCGCCGACCCGACCGCGACGATATCGACATCGTCGTGCGCGATCAGCTCTACTATGCTGTCGCGCTGCGCCTCGTTGTCTTCGACGACCAGGAGATTCTTGGGAACGGTATCGATAAACGACGAGATGCGCGCGAAGGCCAGGTCGAGGGCGTCCTTGCTCACGGGCTTGGTGAGATAGGCGATGGCGCCGGCCTGAAGACCCTCACGCCTGCTCTCGACACCCGAGATGATGTGCACCGGCACGTGACGCGTCTCGGGATCGCGCTTGAGACGATCGAGAACTTCTAGGCCGTTCATTCCCGGCATCTCGATGTCTAGCGTGATCGCGTCCGGGCGGATCTCGCGCGCGGCAGTGAGTCCTGCTTCACCATCCAGCTCTACGACGCCCTTGTAGCCCTTGTCACGCGCCATGTCGAGGAGAACCTTCGCGAAGTTCTGATCGTTCTCGATGACCAGCACTGTGCGGTCCCCTTCCTCGATCTTCTCGCGGTCGTCTGGGATCGCCGTCTGCGGGATCGTGCGGCGCTCGGGTCTGTACGTCAGCGCATCCCCGCCCTGGGGTGTGCGCCGCTGGTCGCG
>JBBQAV010000066.1:0-14838 GCA_038316775.1 Gemmatimonadales bacterium
GATCCCGCCCTCGGCGAGTTCAGAAAGGAGTATGGTGGACTGCTCGGAATGATCGAGGAGTATCCGGATACGCCCGAGAACGCTCCGGGATTTGCGGGTGCGGAGAAGATCATCGACAGCGAGGATCTGCTCCCGAAAATCAATGCCGATCCGGGAGAGCGGGTCGATGCCCGCTCGCTCCTCACCGTGCGCCTTATGGATCTATTTCTTGGCGACAACGATCGCCATCCCGGCCAGTGGAAATGGGCGCGGTTCGGAAAAGAGCACGAAGTACCATGGGAGCCAATCGGGCGCGATCGCGACAAGGTGTTCGTCTCGTACGAAGGCTTCCTGATCGGCATCGTGCGGGTTGCGGTGCCGAGCTTGATCACGTTCAGGGCGATGTATCCGGATCCCGCGAAGTTGTTCGACAACGCCGGCGAATTCGACCGCCGGCTGCTGGGAACTCTGGACAAAACCGTCTGGGATTCGATCTCGACGAGCCTGATGCAGCGAATCACCGACGGTGTGATCGATGACGCGATGGCCACGCTTCCACCTGAATGGGCGGGCAGGTCCCGGGAGATCGGGTCGAAGCTCAAGGCGCGGCGGACCGGATTGCGCGACGCGGCGGACAAGTACTACAGCGAGCTCTGGCCCGTCGCGGACATTCATGGAACCGATGCGGAAGATCGGGCGACTGTGGTTCGCTCCGGCGATGGCATCGTGGATGTTCGCCTCCAATCAGGGAACGACGCGCCGTACTTCGCGCGCCGGTTCGCCGCCCGCGACACGAAAGAGATCCGCATCTATCTGCACGGCGGCAACGACCGCGCAACCGTCGAGGGGAACGCGCGCCAGAGCATTACGGTGAGGATCGTCGGCGGCAACGGAACCAACGCCTTCGTCGACAATTCAACTGTCGAAGGCAAGCGGAACCCGACGCGCGTCTACGACGCCGGTACCGTGCAGGATGTGAAGTACGCGCGGGACACCGTCGACGAAAAAAAGAATGCCGACAACGCATTCAATCACTCGTTCAACCGGCGGCCGTGGCTGCGCGCATACGGCACCTACATACCACCGCAGAAAGATCATGGCACATCGATTCAGCCCGTCGTGGGACTGAGCAGCCGGCGCGGACTTGGTGTCGTGCCGCGGATTGGCTTGAAACGATACGGATACGGATTCCGCGACGTTCCCTACTCGAGCATGATCGGAGCCGACGTCGCCTATGGTTTGGGCAGCGGCCGCGTCGAGGTGCGCACCGTGATGGACAAGCGGTTCGAGGAATCGGATGTGCACATCCCTGCGACTGCGAGCATGTCGCAATTCGAGGTCGTCCAGTTTCACGGCTTCGGCAACGATGTCGCGGATTTGCGCGGCCGGTTCTACGATGTCAGGCAGAGGCAGTGGAAGCTGAATCCGGCGATCGGGCTTTCGCTGAGCCCGGTCAGCGACATCTCGCTCGGACCGATAATTCGCTACACGTCGACGGACAGCCTGACCAACAGGTTCATCACGCAGCAGCGGCCGTATGGCTTCACCAAATTCGGGGAGGCGGGGCTGCGGCTCAAAGTGCACCTCGACACGCGCTACTATCCGGACACGATGAAGCCGAGGGCGGTGCTGGATCTTACGGGGAGCGGCTATCCGGGCATGTGGGACGCAGTGACTCCGTACCAGTCGCTCGATGCAGTAGCGAGCGCGTTCTTTACGCTGCCGGTCGCGAAGAAGCCGGTGCTGGCGCTGCGCGCCGGCGGCAAGAAGCTGTGGGGCAACTTCCCGTTTTTCGATGCAGCATTCCTCGGCGGATCCGAGACGTTCAGAACAGAGGAGCGCCAGCGGTATGTGGGTGACGCGTCCCTCTACGGAACGACGGAATTACGAGTTCCGATCGCAAAAGTTCCTTTCATTCTGCCGCTGGATGTTGGAGCGATTGGGTTCGTTGATGCGGGTCGCGTCTATATGAACGGCCAGTCTCCAGGCGGCTGGCACAAAGCGGCCGGCGGAGGATTCTGGGTTGGATTCCTCGACCCCGGCAAGAGCTTCAACGTGCTGTTCACGAATCAGTCGCAGCGCCGCATCGTGACGAATGGCGGCTTTGCGTTCTGAACAGGGAGTTCGCTGACCGAATCGCGCCGGCATCGACAGCGGCTAAGGTAATCGCCCAGTGAGCGGAGTTCGCAGCACGTTCCTGTCGTTGGTAATGCTCGGACTCCTGCCTGGCTGCTCGGGTGACGACCGGCCAACGCCAACCCCGCCTGGATCACCGCCGAGCGAGATTGCGCTCCCTGGAGCAGTCGTAATGATCGGAGCTGGTGACATCGCTGTGTGCGGAACGAGCGGAGACGAGGCGACTGCGAGACTGGTCGACAGCGTGCTCAAAGCCGACAGCGTCGCTCACGTACAGACTGCGGTGTTCACTCTCGGCGACAACGCTTATCCATCGGGGTCGGGCGGCGTGAACGGTGATCTTCCGCGCTGCTTTTCTCCGGCCTGGGGCGCACCGCGCATCATGCGCGCCATTCATCCCTCCCCCGGCAATCACGATTACGACAGCGGCAGCGGAGCGCCGTACTTCGCTTTCTTCGGCGACCGCGCGGGGCCTCCCGGCAAGGGCTACTACAGCTACGACTTCGGCGCATGGCACGCGATCTCGCTCAACAGCGAACTTTACAACAAGCGCGGAAATCCAGCCGAAGCAAGAGCGCAGGAAGATTGGCTGCGAAACGATCTGCGCGAGCACCGCAACCTGTGCACGCTCGCGTATTTTCACCGGCCTCTTTTCAGCTCCGGCGTTCACGGGGGGTCACCGACGATGGAAACGGTCTGGCGCATACTGTATGACGGAGGGGTGGATCTCGTCCTCAATGGACACGAGCACCACTACGAGCGATTTCACCCGCAGACGCCGGCGGGAATTCTCGACTCATTAAAGGGGATCGGGCAGATCATCGCCGGAACGGGCGGCGGAGACCTTCGCGGCGTGCGTCCAACGGCAGCGCGCAATTCCATCGATGAAATTCACGGCCGCTTCGGTGTGCTGAAGTTGTCGCTCGGCCGCGATGAGTACAGCTCCGCATTTATCGACACCACCGGGCGAGTCTGGGATCCCGCCGCGCGGAAGTGCCACTAGACCTCCAGCTGCAGCGAGAGGTATCGCTCGGGAGCGGTCTCGTACAACTTTGAATCATGGCAACTGGCACCAATCCCCATCTGACTCTCTCCAGCCCGACTGAGGTACCGCAGAAGAACGTCGGTGACATCCGTATATCGGCGATAGACATTGGATCGAATTCGATCCGCCAGACGATAGCCGACGTCTCGCCCACAGGCGCCATCCGCGTCGTGGACGAAATGAAGGCCGCTCCGAGACTGGGGGCTGGTCTCCATAAGAGAGGAAAGCTCAGTGCCCTCGCCATCCAGAACGCGCTTGCCACTCTCGCGCGCATGGCGACACTCGCTAACCAGCTTGGCGTGAAGCGCACGGAAGTCGTCGCCACGAGTGCAGTGCGCGAAGCAACAAACGGCGAGCTGTTTCTCGGGCTCGTGCGCGCGGAGACAGGGCTCAAGGTAAAAGTCCTGCGTGGGGATGACGAAGCGCGACTCGCCTTTCGCAGCGCGCTTGCTCACTTCGATCTCGCCGCTGGACGTGCCGTGGTGATGGACATCGGCGGCGGGTCTCTCGAGCTCGCGCTGAGCGCCGATGGCCTGGTTGACCGGCTGATCTCTCTGCCGCTCGGCGCGATTCGAATGACGGAGCAGTATCTCGGTGGCGGGCAAAAGAAGAAGGGGATGCGCAAGCTCAGAAAACACGTTCGACTCGAGCTGCGGCACAATCTTCCCGCGCGCCACTGGCACGCGGCCCAGATCATCTGCTCGGGCGGCACGTTCACGACGCTGGCGTCCATCTACCTCGCGCGTATTGGGATGGAGAGCGCGAAGACGGTGCACGGAACCGTCATCCCGCGCGTCGAGCTGGAACACATCGTCGACATGCTGAACAGCATGTCACCTGAAGAACGTCAGACTGTTCCGGGGCTGAACGCCGCGCGGAGCGACATCATCGCGGGCGGACTGGCCGTCGCGGCCGAGGTCGCATCACGCGTCGACGCGAAAGAGCTCGTCGTTTCGGGTTACGGGATACGCGAGGGCATCCTGCTGGAGAGCGCACACGTGAGTCCATCACCTGCTGATCCGGGAGAAGCGAGAGAGAGGTCGGTGCGAGAGCTGGCGGAGCGGTCGCACTATGAGGCTCCACATTCGAAGCACGTTCAGACGCTGGCCCTTCAGCTGTTCGACACTATCGGGCAGCGGCTGGGCTGCACGCCCGAAGACAGGCGGCTGTTGTCCGACGCCGCGCTTCTTCACGACATCGGGTATCACATCAGCTACGAGAAGCACAACAAGCACTCGTACCATCTCATCGAGCACGCCGAGCTTCTCGGGATGACTCCCGCGGAGCAGATAGTCGTTGCCAATGTGGCTCGCTATCATCGCGGCGCCGAGCCGAAGAAGAAGCACGTCAATTACGGCACGCTGGAGAAGTCAATGCGCGAGACCATAAACCGTCTCTCCGCCATACTCCGAGTGGCCGATGGTTTCGATCGTGGGCACGCCGGCGCCGTCTCCGAGATCAAGGCGCGGTGGATGGAGCGCGCGCTACGCCTCACCGCGGTGGCAAGCCGTCAGAACAACAACCTGCGTCTGGAATTGTGGGGCGCGAGCCGCAAATCGAGTCTGCTCGCGGAAGTCGCCGGCGTTCCGGTGGAGATCGTCGCGCCGGACGGAACCGTGATGACCTACGAAGACGAGGTTGGAGACGCCGACTGAAGCGCGGCCAGACGCTCGACGCCTGCCGCGTGCTCTCCATTCTCCTTGCCCGGCGAGGGTGGCAGCATTCCCCACGAATTCGCCAGGAAGCGCTCGTGGGCCGAGATGACTGGACCCGATCCGGGCTTTCGCTGCACATAGGAGCCGTCCGCGTGTAGATCCCACGCCAGTCTGTTATCGGCGAGGCAGGTCTCGAGCACCGAGTACACGCGCGAATGCAGGCTCCTGTCCACGACCGGGGTGACGACCTCGACCCGACGATCGAAATTCCGCGGCATCCAGTCGGCCGAGCCGAAATACAATTCCTCGTCGCCGTTGTTCGCGAAATAGTAGACGCGCGAATGCTCCAGAAAACGCCCAACGATGCTGATGACCTTTATCCGGTCGCTGATACCGGGAATTCCGGGGCGCAGGCAGCAGATGCCGCGAACGATCAGGTCGATGTCCACTCCCGCCTGTGACGCATCGTAGAGGTGCTGGATGATGTCCGCGTCTACCAGCGCGTTCATTTTCGCGATGATCCTGGCCGGCCTCCCCGCCCTCGCGTTCTGTGCTTCCCTGTCCACCATCGCGGTGAACCGCTGACGCATGTTGCGCGGCGCGACGAGGAGGTTCTTCCATTCGCTCTGGTGCGAGAATCCTGTAAGCGCGTTGAAGAGATTGCTCAGATCCAGGCCGATCGCCGGATCGCAGGTGAGTACTCCCAGGTCCGTATAAACCTTCGCCGTCTTGGAGTTGTAGTTGCCGGATCCGATGTGTGCGTATCTGCGGATGCCTTCGGGCTCCTTTCGAACGACCAGGACAGTCTTCGTGTGTGTCTTGAGTCCAGGAAGCCCGTAAGCGACGTGCACTCCGAATCCTTCAAGGGTTCGCGCCCAGGTGATGTTGTTGACTTCATCGAACCGCGCCTGGAGCTCGATCAGCACAGCCACCTGCTTCCCCCGCTGCGCTGCTTCCGTGAGCGCGCGAACGATCGCCGTGTCACCGGACGTGCGGTAAAGAGTCATCTTGATCGCGAGCACATTCGGATCGAGCGCCGCTGATGTCAGGAAATGCTCGACGGAAGCGGAAAACGAATCGAACGGATGGTGGACGAGAATGTCCTTCTCGCGAATGGCGTCGAAGATCGAGCGACTCTGGTCGCGGAGCTCGGGAGGAGTGACCGGGACGAATGGCGGATCGCGCAGCTCCGGGATCTCCAGCATCGCAAGCCACATGAGATCGCCGAGATCAAGCAGCGGTCCGGTCTCGACGAGATCGGACTCAGTGAGCGCGGGCATTTCCGGGGGCTGGTCCTCGAGCAGCTCGGCGAGCAGCAGCTCACGCAGCTCCGGTGGTGTCCCTTTCTGCACTTCGACGCGGACGACCTCGGCGAAGCGGCGCTGAAAGACCTGTTCTTCGATTATGGTGAGCAGATCATCGTCTTCGTCGTGGAGACCGAGCTCGAGATCGGAATATCGAGTGACGCGGAAAGTGTTGTAGCTGAGGATCTCCATTCCCGGAAATAGCGCTCCCAGGTTGGCTCCTATGAGTCGCTCGAGCGGAACGAATTCGTTGGGCCGCCCGAAGGGAATCCATCGAGGCAGGCTCTTCGGCACCTTCACGCGGGCAAAGCGCGTAGTGCCTGTCTCCGGATCACGGATCTGAACCGCAAGCGAGAGTGAAAGATTCGAGATGTACGGAAACGGGTGCCCCGGATCGACCGCGAGAGGAGTCAGTACCGGAAAGACCTGTGACTCAAAAAACTGATCCATGACATGCCATTCATCCGGAGTGAGATCGTCCATCCGAACGATCTTGATTCCGTGTTCTTCAAGGTCCGGGAGCAGCACGTCGTACAGGCAGCGCTGCTGCTGCTCCACGAGCTCGGCGACCTTCGTCGTGATCGCGGCGAGCTGCTCGGTCGGCTTGATACCGTCAGGCGGAACGTGCTGAAGCCCGGCGGCAATCTGGCGGCGCAGGCCCGCGACGCGAACCATGTAGAATTCGTCGAGGTTCGTGCTGAAGATCGAGAGGAACTTCAGACGCTCGAGCAGCCGGTTCCGCGGGTCGAAGGCCTCGTGGAGGACGCGCGCGTTGAACTCGAGCCAGCTAAGCTCGCGATTGATGTAAAGGGATGGGTCAGGTTGCATTGGTAAGTGTTGTACCCCCATTCCAACAAAGATGTAGCCAATCCGGCCACGATGTGTGTCACAAAAAAGTCGCTGTTATGCTTGACTGATTAGATTCTTGTCAACCTTACCCCGGAATCGACGTGGGCCATACCGACGCTGTCGTCGTTCTCACCACACTCGCCAACGCTGACGAAGCGGCTACCTTCGTTCGGGCGCTGCTGGACCGCCGTCTGGTGGCTTGCGGCACGATTCTGCCCGCAGCGCGGTCGCTTTACCGGTGGGAAGACAAGCTGGCCGACGAAACAGAAGTAGTTGTTATGCTCAAGACGCGTTCCGGGGCGATTCACGGTCTCGAGAAGGCCTTCAAGGAGCTCCATCCCTACAAAGTGCCCGAGCTCCTGGCCGTTCCCGTCACGGGCGGCCTCGAAAGATATCTCGGTTGGATTAATAGCGAGACGAGCCTCACAATCGTCTAATAGGGGTGACCACCCCAGCCCGTCCCTGCCTCGCGCGACTGCCCGAATGAAATACAGCCGCGCCACCATCGCGGTCGTGATCGTCGCCCTCTGGCTGGGCGGACTGGGTTTGATGTTCCGCCACAACGCGAACAGAAGCGAGGCCCAGCAGCTTGCAGAAGTAGCGCTCCGGGTTCAGCCGTCGACCTTCTACTACGCGGTTGAGCGCGACGGGCAAAAGATCGGCGCCGCCTCCTCCTCGCTCGACACGTCAGCGACGACGCTCATAAGCGAAGAGTATTACGTCGGCGACTTTCCGTCGCGTGATTCCATCCAGCGGACATCGGCGCGGTCGCAAACCATACTCACGCGCGGACTGCACCTCGTCGACATCAAGATGGACATCGCCAGAGCAACGCGCCCGTTTTCGGTCAACGCTGCCGTCGAGGAGGACACTTCCCTCTTCATCGCGGGACGGAAGCGGTCGGGCAAGAATCCCCCTGCTCGCTACACCTTCATTCCGCCACTCTTCACAGCGTCGATGGCACCAGTCGCATTCATGCTGGGCGGCCCGCACGAAATCGGGCGGACGCAGACGCTATCGGTGTTCGACCCGGTGAGCCGGATCGTCATCAGGCCCGAGCTCAGAATTCGCGCCGAGTCGCTGTTCACCGTAGTCGACAGCGCCCAGCTCGATCCGAGCGGACGCTGGGTCGTAGCGCATCAGGATACGGTGCGCGCCTGGAAGATCGACGGCGCCCCTCACGGGTTGAACGTGTGGGTAGACGCCGAGGGAAGGATCGTTGCCGCGCGGGCCGGAGAGCTTTCGGCAGTGCGCACCGCGTTCGAGCTGGCCTTCAAGCAGACACAAGACGGACCTGACACCACTCGCAATCAGAGCAGGAAATCCATAGCCAGATGATTGAACTCAAAAGCCTCACCAAGAAATACGGGTCGTTCACAGCCGTCGACTCCATCGATCTCTCGGTTCCCGACGGGGAGCTGTTCGGATTCCTCGGTCCAAACGGCGCGGGAAAGACGACGACGCTTCGCATGATCGCCGGAATCCTCCAGCCAACGGCCGGAAGCATCCATCTCGCCGGGATCGATCTGGCGGAGGATCCCATCGCCGCAAAGTCGAAGCTGGGATTCATCCCGGACCGTCCGTTCATCTACGAGAAGCTGACGGGCGCGGAATTCCTGCGCTTCGTCGCCGGCCTTTACGGGCAGGATGGCGAAAAAGTCGAGCACCGGGGACGCGAGCTGATGGCGTTGTTCGATCTCGACACCTGGGCCGACGAGCTGGTCGAGAGCTACAGCCACGGAATGCGGCAGAAACTGATCATCTCGAGCGCGTTCATCCATCGCCCCGAGGTGATCGTCGTCGATGAGCCGATGGTCGGACTCGATCCAAAGGCCGCGCGGATTCTGAAGGATCTTTTCCGCGAGTACGTGAGACGCGGACACACCATCATGATGTCCACGCACACGCTCGAGGTCGCAGAGGCGCTGTGCGACCGCATCGCGATCATTCAGCACGGGAAGATTCGCGCTGTAGGGACGATCGAAGATCTTCGCGGGGGGTCAACCGCGAACGAAGGGCTCGAGGAGATTTTCCTCAAGCTCACCGGAGAGCTGGCGGCCAGAGAAGCAATGGAAGTCCTGGATGCATAGCGGCGTATCGTTGTGGCACCTGCTATCGCCGAAATTCATTTCGGCGAAGGCCAGACCTCTTGGCAAGACAGAGAATCAGTCCGGGCGGCTGATTCTGTTCTTCGTGATCGGCGCCGTGTTCTGGCTCCTCGTGTTCGGGTTGCTTTACCGCCTGCTGAAGTATTTTCGCGGCATTCCCGAGATCGGCGCCCTGCTCGCCGCCAAGCTGCTCGGCATGATGTTCATCAGTCTCTTCGGCATTCTCATTCTCTCGAACATCGTGACCGCGCTCTCCAGCTTCTTCCTCGCGAAGGACCTGGATTTGCTTGTGGCAGCGCCGGTCGACTGGCTGCGTCTGTACGGGGCAAAGCTTCTCGAGACGACCGGACATTCGAGCTGGATGGTGGTGTTGCTCGCGACGCCTGTACTCACCGCTTACGGCATCGTCTATGGCGGCGGGTTGCTCTACCCTTTCGTCGCGATCGCGGCGCTGTTGCCATTCCTCTTCATTCCAGCGGCGATGGGAACCGCGACGACCCTGTTGCTGGTGAATATTTTCCCGGCGCGGCGCACTCGCGACATCCTTAGCGTCATCGCGGTTCTTGCTGCGGCGGGCGTCGTCCTGCTGTTCCGGCTGGTGCGGCCGGAGAGGCTGGCTCGTCCTGAAGGATTCCGCTCCCTCGTCGAGTTCATCTCGCTGCTACGCGGTCCCACTTCGCCGTGGCTGCCGAGCGAGTGGGCGGCGCAGGGAATCATGACCTGGCTGAGGGATGATCCCGAGATCCTGCATTTCTACCTGCTCTGGTCCACCGCGGCTGTTGCGATCGTGTTCGGCGCGCTGCTGCACCGAGCGCTCTACTCGCGCGGCTTCAGCAAGTCACAGGAGAGCGGCGAGCGGTGGGTGCGTCAGGGAACACTGGGGCGGCTCGTTGCCCGCTTGCTCACTCCGTGGGGCGTCATGCGCCGAGAGCTCGTCCTCAAGGAGATGCGCCTCTTTTTCCGGGACACGACGCAGTGGTCGCAGCTGATCCTGCTGGCCGTCCTGGTGGTCGTTTACGTGTTCAACATCAAGTTCCTGCCACTGCGCGGTGAAGGCGTCACCTTCTTCCTCGCGAACGTTATTCCGTTCGTGAATCTCATTCTGGCGGGTTTCGTTCTCGCGTCGATCGCGGCGAGGTTCATCTTCCCCGGAATCAGTCTCGAAGGACGGACGCTCTGGCTATTGCGATCCAGTCCGCTCGAGATGCGGCAGCTCCTCTGGTCCAAATTCTGGGTGGGAACCATCCCGCTGCTCGTTCTCGCGTTGACTCTGATTTTTGCGACGAATGTCCTGATGCAGGTGAGCGGATTCATGATGACCGTGTCGATCTTCACCATCACCATGCTGACGTTCGCGATAGCCGGACTCGCACTGGGCTTCGGCGCTATGTTCCCGAAGTTCAATACTGAGAACGCCGCCCAGATTCCGACATCGTTCGGCGGGCTGGTGCTGATGATGACGTCAGTCGTTCTGATCGGCATCGTGATCGTTCTGGAGGCGCGGCCCGTCTACCAGTTCGTGGGAGCGCGCATGTTGCACGCGGATCCCGATCCTTCGGCGTTGTGGATTGGATTTGGCGGGGCGACTCTGGTCTGTCTCGCGGCGACGTTCATCCCCATTCGAATCGCCGTCAAGCGAATGAAGGAGTTGGAGCGCTAGCTACTCGCGCGCCTTGTCGCGAAGGAAGCCGATTGCCTCGTCTTTCGACGTAAAGATCTTCTTCGCCAGACTCCCGTCGTCGTACCGCAGCTCGACCGCGATACTCAGAGGAACCTGCGTGTCGTCGCTCGCAGAGGTGGGCTCGGCATCGAGAGTCGCGGCGACGCCTTCACCCTGGAGAATGCGGACGATCTCGCGGTGCAGCTTCGGCTCAGACAGACCGGCTGTGCTCATAGCCTGCGCAGCGACTCCGTGTCGCTCTCGCATAATGCCGAGCAGCAGATGCTGGGTGCCGACGTATCCGTCGCCGAATTCGTGCGCCACCGATATCGCCTGGTCGAGTACCACCCGCGCACGCGGCGTGTAGGGGAGATCGGGAACGCGAACGCGTGAATCCGGCTGGCCATCCACGATCATGTCGTTGACGGCTGACTGAATCAGGAATGGGTTGGCGCCCAGGTTCTCGAGCACGTCGGTGACCAGCGCGTCCTCTTCTCCCAGAACGCCAAGGAGAAGATGTTCGGTCCCCACGTACTCGTGGTGTCGGCGATGCGCCTCCTCGCGCGCCTTGATCAGCGCGCCACGGACTCTGTTCGTGAAATCGTACCCAGCCAGATAACCCTCCTCGTCGTCGCCCCTAAAATTCCTGTTCCCGGTCAATATCGCAAGCATTTGTATTTCCCTGCTACCTTTATCTGCGCCGGGACGCATTACGTCGGGTTAAAGGGCCAACGCACCGGGAGGCCGGTCGCCATGAAACTCACCCAGCGGGAGACCCAGGCGCTCGACGCCCTCTGCGACACCTTTGTGCCCTCCCTCGCGTTCGGGAAGGACGAGGACCCGGCGCTCTTCAGCATGTCGGCGAGCGATCTCGGTGTCAGCGCCCGCGTAGCCTCCGCGCTCGACATCATCGAGCCTTCGAAGCGCGATGCGCTCCGATTCTTTCTTGGCCTGCTCGAGAATCCGATTTTCATCGCCAGCGTGTCCTCAAAGGCGACGCGATTCTCCAGGCTTTCGCAATCGGCCCGCGAGGGGATACTGCAGCGCCTCGCCAACAGCGTCGTGCCCCAGCTGCGCTCAGCGTATCAGGGCGCGCGCAGTCTGGTGATGCTGCACACGTACGCAGCGAACGGCACTCCCGAATCCGATGCCCTTCTCAGCGCGATTGGTTACGAGCCCGAGATCAACAGGAAAGCGACGGCTCCCCACATTCCTGTCGCGAATGTGGGCAGCGAAGCGACAAGAGAGTGCGACGTGTGCGTCATCGGATCCGGGGCGGCGGGCAGCGTCGTCGCCGCGGAGCTCGCCGCGAGCGGAAAGAGCGTGATCGTGGTGGAAGCTGGGGGCACCTGGAGCGACGGGGACTTCGATCAACACGAGCTCATTGGATTGCAGCGCCTGTTCCGGGAGGGCGGGCTGGCAGGCACGCGCGATCTCAGCATGTCCCTACTCGCCGGCGCCAGCATCGGCGGTGGCACGACAGTCAACTGGCAATCGTGCTTTCGCACCCCGGACAATGTGCGCGAGGAGTGGGCGAGGATTTCCGGCTGCACCTTTTTCGCGGCGGATTCGTTCACGGAATCGCTCGATGCCGTGTGGCAGCAAATTGGAGCGTCGACCGACGAAAGCGAGATCAACGAGAACAACGCCGCCATCAGCCGCGGGGCGAAATCGCTCGGCTACAGCTGGAGCGTGATCGCGCGCAATTCACTGGGATGCGATCCGGCCCAGTGCGGCAACTGCATGTTCGGCTGCAGAGTTGGCGGGAAGCAGAGCGCCGCGACGACCTACCTCATGGCCGCGATTCGCTCCGGTGCGCAGGTCATTGCGCCGTTCTCGGCGCGGACGCTCGTTCAGAGCAAGGGCAGAGTCACGGGGGTCGAAGGCACGTACTCCGATCCACAGGGGGAGCGGCGGGCCCTGACGATCCTCGCGCCGCGCGTGGTATTGGCCGCGGGCGCGCTCGAAACGCCGGCGCTGCTGATGCGGTCCGGACTCAAGTCGTCGCACCTTGGAGAAAACCTTTTTCTTCACCCGACGGTCGCAGTCACCGGCCTTTACCCGTCACCCATCGAGTCGTGGAAGGGGCCGCCGCAGACGATCGTCTGCGACGAGTTCAGCAATCTCTCGGACGGATACGGTTACAGGGTCGAAGCGGCGCCGGCCCACCCCGGACTGCTGGCCGTCGGCACACCCTGGTCGGATGCGCGAGATCATCGCCGAGAGATGCAGCACGTTAGGAATGCAGCTCCGTTCATTGTGCTCACGCGCGACTCGAGCGGCGGCAGCGTGCGCATTACGAGCGCGGGTCAGCCCTACTTCGACTACAAGCTCGGGAAAGAAGAGAAGAGGCTGCTCCGTCACGGGATGACGACTGTGGCGAAGATCCACCATGCGGCGGGAGCCGATCGGATCATCACGCTGCACACGGCGCGACTCGTGTGGGAGCGTGAATCCGGCACGTCGATCGATCAATTCTGCCGGCAGATCTACGCGGCGTCCGCATCGCCGAATCGGTTACCGTTGTTCAGCGCGCACCAGATGGGGACCTGCAGGATCGGCTTGGATCGCGCGTCGGCGGTTTGCGATCCAACTGGAGCTGTGTTCGGAATGAGCGGCGCTTACGTCGCCGACGGAAGCCTCTTCCCCGCTTCGTCGGGCGTCAATCCGATGATCACCATCATGGCGCTCGCGCGACACGTGGCGAAGGCGATGATCGGATAACCCACGCCACCCTGCGCGATAGCGCTGCTTCGCGTTGGCGCATCCGAGCGCTAGGGGTTGACCGACTGACCCGGCTTTGGCGGCGTGCGGCCGGAGCGAGCCTGCACGACCGCGGCCGACTTGAGCAGTTTGGAAAGGTCCTGATCGGACAGCCCATCCCAGTCGTTGGGAAACCGCGCGAGACGCCTGCGCTCAGTGGACGATTCGAAGCAGAGCCAACCGTCACCGTAGTCGCCGAGGTAGTCTTCCGCTGCCGTTTTCGGAATGGTGGAGAGCTGGACGGGCCACACTCTCCACTTGACGCCCTTTTCGTCCACAAAATCGCGCACCGCCATCAGGTCTTCCCTCCGTCTTCGCTTTCCGTAACCGGCTCGTACAGGTCTTCCCGCGTGAGCGGGACGCCGGCTCGCCCTTCCGGTCCCGGCTTCGACAAAAGTGTCTGCACTATGTTAAGCCCAGCAGTGCGAAACCCGTACGCGCCCACCGACATGTAGAGCCTCCAAACGCGGTAAGTTCTTTCCCCAACGAGCTTTATAGCGTCCGATTTTTTTCGCTCCAGGCCCCGAACCCAAGCCCGAAGGGTCATCGTGTAGTGCTCGCGGAGGCTCTCGACATCGCGGACCTCGAAGCCAACGCTCTCCGCGCTTCGGATAACGCTGGCGAGGGGAACCAGCTTGGCATCGGGGAAGACGTACTTGTCGATGAACTGATCCCGCTTCCACAGCCAGCGGTTGATGCGCTCGCCGATGCCGTTGGTGCGCCGGGCAGCGCGGGTGCTGACCTCGCAGTGGTTGAGAAAAAGTCCGGCCGGCTCGAGCGCCTCGAACGCGCGCGCGAAATAGGCCGGCTGCTGATCCTCGGGCACGTGCTCCGTGACTCCAACGGAGCTGATCTTGTCGAAGCGTGCGTGAGCCGGCAGATCCCGAAAATCCAACATCTGAACTCTGCATCTGTCACTCAACCCACGCTCCGCGATTTGCTTCTGGGCGTAAATCGCTTGCGCGGCGCTCAGAGTGATGCCGGTCGCGTCCACTCCGTAGTTCTCAGCGGCGTACAACACCAATCCGCCCCATCCGCAGCCGATATCGAGCAGGCGATTGCCCGGCTCGAGACGAAGCTTACGGCAAATGAGGTCGAGCTTGTTGGTCTGCGCGGTCGCGAGATCGTCCGACTCCTTCCTGTAGTAGGCGCAGGTGTACAGCATGCTCGGGTCGAGCCAGAGCGCGTAGAAGTCGTTCCCGACGTCGTAGTGGAACTGGATCTCGGGCTCAGTGCTCTTTCGTGAGCGCGGAGTGAGAAGGCGCAGCGATCGCGCGTAGCGTTTGTCGTTGAGCGGCGCCCAATCGTCGTCGCGGGGCAGCGCCAACACTTTCGGAAT
>JBBQAV010000067.1:0-14729 GCA_038316775.1 Gemmatimonadales bacterium
GCTTTTGCCAACATTCCGGGGTCGTGTGGTCTGATTGCCGCACGTTCAGATACGCTCGCCGAATCTCGCGTTCGGCGAGGATGAGGGTCCTTCATCTTGGTTGAGCTGGTGACGCGCAAGCCCGAGGATGAATCCACCGCACCAGTCGCCGGAAATCGCGCCCGCATTCTCGGAGCGCTATCCCGAGGCGGCGAACATCTTCGACAATCTCCACTCACTGCACGACGTCGTCTCGGACATTCTCGCCGATCCTGCCGTCCCGCGGCGCAACAAGAGGCGCGATATCATTGGCGCTGCCGGACAGTACCGCGACGACGTTGCGTGGCGCGTCACGCTCGACGAGTGGAAGGCCATGGCACGCGCGATGGACCTCAACAAAATGGGCGGGCCCGCGCCGATCGTCCGTTGAGGTGACGTTTAGCGCCTCGCGGCGGCGAGGCCGCGACGGCGAACGTCAAGCCAAACTCCTAAGTCCGCCGCGCGACTGTGAAAAGGCCCACTACAGCCAGCATCACCCCGGCCGCGCAAACAATGGCTGCACCGGTCGGCAGATCCATTTTGTAGGAAGCCCACAAGCCGAGGAGGCTCGCCGCGGCGGCGATCCCCCACCCTATAGCCAGCCGCTTCATCCAGTCGGTGGCGAGCATCGTCCCACAAACGGCCGGAACGATCAGGTAGGCAAAGGTGAGCAGCACTCCGGCGAGGCGGACGAAGCTCACGACCACAAGAGCAAACGCCGCGTAGAAGAGAAAGTCCCAGAGGCGCACTCGGACTCCCTCCGCGAACGCTTTGTCCGGATCGGAAGAGATGAGCACGAACCGCTTGTGGAACGCCGCGTAGAAAGCGCCGAGCGCTGCAAACACCAGCAGACGCTGGCCGATCTCACCCTTCGTCACGTTCAGAATGTCGCCCGTCAGCAGATGCTCGAGCTCCTCCTTCCCACCGGCTACGCGGCTCAGGAGGAGAATCACACCCGCTGCCGCTACGACGAAGGTGATGCCGATGATCGCTTCCTGAGGGACTTCGGTCCGCTTGGTGCTGCGCGACCAGCTGAAGAACGCCGCGCCGATAAACGTCACGCCGAGCGAAATCCAGAACGTGATGCGGTCGTCGAAGTGATATCCCATCAGCAATGCCACGCACGTGCCCAGCGTCGCGACTTGTGCGAGAGCCAGGTCCACGAAAATCACTTCGCGCTTCACCACGTGGAGGCCCAGGTAGACCAATAGCGGCGGAAAAAGAAGGCACGCCACAAATGGCCACTTCATGACTTCCCAGACTACTCCCATATCCATGGTCATTTCTGTGTGCGGAGTCCGCCGGCGAGAGTGTTCACGATGTTGTCCATCATGTCGAAGTAGGTCGTGGTGTTGGCGGCTGCCCCAGGCTGCTGCGGAACGTCGAGAACAGCTGCGCCGGTTTGACGCGCTACCGTCTCCGCCGTTCGGCGATTCTGGAACGGCTGCACGAGGATGACATTCGCATTCGTCGCTTTCATCTTGCCGATGACCTGGGCGAGGTGCGCAGGTGAAGGTGCGATGCCGGGCTTGGGCTCCAGCTCGTCGACGATGCTCAGGCCAAACCGTTGGGCCAGATAGACGAAATCTTTATGGTACGTCACGATCTTCGCGCCGCGATAGGTCGCAAGCCGCTGCTGCCAGCCGGCAAACTTCGCGTCGAGCTTGGTGTTGAACCGTGCCAGGTTCTCTCTGTACGTCGCCGCCGATCTTGGATCGATCTGCGTGAAGTGATCCGCAATGTTGCGGGCGATGATCTTCACCGTTACCGGATCGATCATGAAGTGGGGGTTTCCCATCGAGTGCACGTCACCCTTCGAGCGATCGAAGCTCGTGGGAATCTCGAGCATCTTGACCCCCTCCGAAGCCACGATGCGCCCGGGTGCGCCGGCGGAGATTCTGGCGTTGCGCGAGTTCTCCAGGAGTGGCGGCAGCCACCCGAGCTCCAGCTCGGCGCCACCCTCGATGAGCGCATCGGCGCGATTGAGCGTCACGATGTGGCTCGGCTTGGCATCGACGTAGTGCGGATCCTCGGTCGGCTTGGCCAGAGCGACGACGCTGACGCGATCTCCGCCTATCTCTCTGGCCACCGAAGCGAGATCGGGAGTCGTGGCGACAACGCGAATCTGGCCGGACGCCGATGAGCCGATGGAAGCAATTGCCATCAGGGCGAGAGCGGCCGTTCTAAGAAAGTTCATGGATTGCATTTTCTTTTTTTTCACCGTTAGAATTTGTGTGCCGCGTGGGCGCCCAGCAGGAACTCGAACTGAAACCAGAGCGAGTGATCGGTGCCGACTCCCTTGCGATCGTCGTAGTTGTACTGCACCCTGAACTTCGAAAACTCGGTTGGATACCAAGTGAAATTGGGCGACACCCGCATCCGGTCGCGCCGCAGCTTCGATGCGAATGTCGCGTCGTCGCCATTGGCGAACTCACCTCGCAGTCCCACCACGATGCGGGGCCTGATGCCCCACACCAGCTGCGCGTAGGCTCCCCGATCTTTCAGCATCTCGCTCGGCAGCGTGACCGTCGGATCCGCCGCGGCGATTCGCTGCGCAGCATCATACCGCCGGAACATTGCCTCGCTCTGGAGCGACAGGAACGGAAAACCCGCCTGAGCAGCAGCGGGTTTCCACTTCCAGTACGCATCGACACCATACACCTGAGTCTTGGCCGAGGGTCCGGAGTTATTTGGACCGAACGCCGCCGAGGCGCCCATGACCACCGTTTGAGTCTCGGTCAGATCGAATGACGTGTTGATTCGCGGCACGAGAAGCAGGTCCGAAAGGTGTTCCACCAGCCGGTCATCAACCACACCACCGTGGATTTCCGGCGAGTCCGGCGAGCGGAAGCTCGATGTGGTTCCCCCCGTGGCGTTGGCGACGGTAAGCAGGGCCTCAGTGTAGAATGACGTCGGCAAAAGCCACGATAGTCGCAATCCCTGACTGCGGAGGCCGTCAGGCCCGAACATCCGATTGAGGACCAGCGGCTGGTCGACGAAAGCCCACGAATGCGGGTGCTGAGGGTTCTGGCGGCCGAACTCTCCGAAGAACTGTCCGGCCTTGAGCTGGAGATTGGCGGGCAGCGCCGTAGTCAGTACGTATGCCTCTTCGAGCTCGACCCCGGTCTCGCCGTTCTTGTCGAGCTTGTAGACAATGTTGCTGAACCCCTTGAAGTAGGGATCGACGGCTCCGTCGAGCGCAAGCTCGACGTTGGGAATGGTGAAACCGTTCACCTGAGGGTCGTGGTCGCCGACCTGGATCGCGCCGACGTCGGGCTCGGTTGACCAGCCTGCGTCGGTCAAGGCGACGAACCCGATGTTCATGTAACCGCCTGCCGCCCGCGGCCCTTGCACGGCGGCGGCGGCGCCACTACTGCTATCGGCCCCTTGCTGGCCGAGCTCCTTTTCCAGTTGCTTCACGAGCGCGATTGAATCCGCGCGCGCGATGGAGTCCTGTTTCGCTTTTGCTGGAGTCACCTGGCTCTGCGCCAGAGTCGGCAACACGATGCCGAGCGCGTAGAGGAAGAAGCGTCCTCTCATTTGAATTCCTGTTTGTTGGTTTCAGACATTGCTCGCCGGACTTTCTCGTCCCTGCGAGCTGGCCGCGCTCAGCTCCGTTGAGCCGGCGGCCGCGCGAAGGTGCTACGCTTGTCTGATGGGAGGGGCTCGAGGTCGCGATATGGACCCCTTCAGGAATTCGGCGAGGTTGTCATTCCGCTTTGAGGCAACGAGCGACGCGTCGCGCTTCGGCTCGACCAAAGCGTTGTCGGAGCGATTTGGCGTCGCCAGAAGACCGCGAGCGCTGCAGGCAGCGCAGTCATCCGCGTTGTGGGCATGATGCGCTTTGGTGCCCGCGGCCTCGACGTGCGGCCGGGCGTCCGCGCCGAATTGCCATTCGATCAGTGGCGCAAAGGCCATCAGCAGTTGAGCGGCGACCAGCAAGCAAACCACCAATCGCAGGAGCACCGATGGAAGAGCGCGGGAGAGGCGGTCGCGGATCATGAAGAATGAAGTGTAGCCGCGCTGGGGCCGGAAGGGTAGCACACAGGTCTCCTCCGTGGCATTTTCCACGTTCAATGAAGCGTGAAGAAGCCCTCGACTACCATTCTTCCGGCCGGCCCGGAAAGATCGCGGTAGTACCGACGAAGCCGCTCAACAACCAGCGCGATCTCGGTCTCGCCTACTCCCCTGGAGTGGCGGTCCCTTGCCTCGAGATCGAGACCAACCCGGAAGACGCCTACAAATACACAGCCAAGGGCAACCTCGTCGCCGTCGTGACCAACGGCACCGCGGTCCTGGGACTCGGCAACATCGGGGCGCTGGCCGCGAAGCCGGTGATGGAAGGAAAGGCAAATCTGTTCAAGCAGTTCGCCGATCTGGATGTCTTCGATCTCGAGGTGGGATCCGAAGCCCCCGACGACGTGATCAGGTTTTGCCAGCTTCTCGAGCCGACTGTTGGCGGAATCAATCTCGAGGACATCCGCGCTCCCGATTGCTTCTACATCGAGGAAACGCTGCGGAAGACCATGAAGATCCCGGTATTCCACGACGACCAGCACGGGACGGCAATCATCTCCGGCGCGGCGCTGCTCAATGCGCTGGAGATCGTCGGAAAGAAAATCGAGAAGGTGCGCGTGGTGTTTTCGGGCGCGGGTGCCGCCGCGATATCTACTGCCGAGCATTACGTCCGGCTCGGAGTTCTGCGCGAGAACATTCTGCTGACGGACCGCCAGGGCGTGGTTTACGAGGGACGCCCCGGCAAGCTCGATCCCTACAAGGCGAAGTTCGCCAACAAAACCAAGGCGCGCACGGTCGCCGACGCACTCGTTGGGGCCGATGTCTTCGTCGGTCTCTCAGTCGCTGGAGCAATCACCGGCGAGATGGTGAAGAAGATGGCGAAAAAGCCGATCATCTTCGCGTTGGCCAATCCGGAGCCCGAGATCCTGCCCGATCAGGTCCGCGCCGTTCGCTCGGACGCGATCATCGCGACGGGACGGAGCGACTTCCCGAATCAGGTCAACAACGTTCTCGGATTCCCATTCATCTTCCGTGGCGCGCTCGACGCGCGCGCGACTCAGGTGAACGAGGAGATGAAGATGGCCGCCACCCGCGCCCTCGCCGCGCTCGCCAAAGAGGACGTCCCGGAAAGCGTGTCGCGCCTGTACGGGCTGCGCTCGGTCAAGTTCGGACCCGATTACCTGATTCCCTTCCCGTTCGATCCCCGGGTGCTGCTCTGGGTGGCGCCGGCCGTCGCATGGGCCGCCGTCGCGAGCGGCGTCGCGAAGCAGATGATCGACCTCGAGCAATACCGCGAACAGCTCGAGGCCAGACTCGGCCGCGCGCGCGGAATCATGCGCGGCATAATCAACCGCGCCGTACGTGATCCGAAGCGGATCGTATTCCCCGAAGGCGAAGATCCGAAGATCATGCGCGCAGCTCGGATGATCGCCGATGAAGGCATCGCATTCCCCACGCTTCTCGGTCAGCGCGCTGTGATCGACCGCGTCGCCGAAGAGAATCTCATCTCACTCCGCGATATCGCGATCGACGATCCGGCAACGTCGGACAAGCGCGACAAATATGCTGACTACCTGTGGCAGCGCCGCCAGCGAAAGGGACTGAGCCATGGCGAGGCGCACCAGCTGCTGTTCAGCGGCAATTACTTCGGCTCGGTGATGGTCGCATGCGGCGATGCCGACGCGCTGCTCGCCGGCGTCGGAATGCACTACCCCGAGACGATACGTCCCGCGCTTCAGGTCATCGGCCCGCACCCCAAGGCAGAGATCGTGAGCGGCCTCTACATGCTCGTCTTCGAGAAGCACGTTATCTTCTGTGGAGACACAACCGTCAACATCGATCCTACCGCTGAGCAGCTGGCGCAGATCGCATACTCGGCCGCCATGATCGTCCGCACTTTCGGCATTACGCCAAAGATCGCGATGCTGTCGTTCTCCAACTTCGGATCGGTTCGCCACCCCGAAGCAGAGAAAGTGGCAAAGGCGGTGGCGATTCTCAGAAAGCGTGACCCTGCGCTCGTGGTGGATGGCGAGATGCAGGCGGATACGGCGATGGACGAAAGCATCCTCCGCTCGGCGTATCCATTCAGCGTCCTGAAGGAGCGGGCAAACGTCCTGATATTTCCGAACCTGAGCGCCGGCAATATCGCGTACAAGCTCCTCCACCACCTGGGCGGTGCCACGAAAATCGGGCCGATCCTGCTGGGTATGAATCTTCCCGTGCATGTGCTGGAGCAGGGTGCTGACGTTCAGGACATAGTGAACATGGCCGCTGTCGCCGTCATCGACGCGCAGCAGCGGATCAATGAGAGGAAGGACACCTAATGGCAACCGAGATAAAGCCGCAGCGCAAATCAGTCGCGCGCGAGAGCAGCGTTGGCTTGAGCAAGCAAGGGCTCAGGCCGAGGGGTAGCGTGCATTGGAATTTGATTGCGCCTGAGCTCTTTCAGGCGGCAGCTCGCAGGGGAGAAGGCGAATTTGCGGACATGGGTCCATTCGTCGCGGTCACCACTCCGCACACCGGCAGATCTCCCAACGACAAGTTCGTCGTAAAGGAGCCCGCATCCGAAAACGATGTGGATTGGGGCGAAGTCAACCGGTCGCTTTCCGCAGACAAGTATCAGCTGCTCCTGAACGACGTCCGCGGCTATCTGAACGACGCCGACGAGCTGTTCGTAGAGGATCTCTACTGTGGGGCCGACCCATCGTATCGGCTGTCCGTTCGCTACACGTCGCCCAACGCGTGGCACATGGCGTTCGTGCGGAACATGTTTATTCGCCCGGAGCTGACCGATCTGCCGACCTTCGATCCGAACTTCACGGTGCTTCACGCGCCGGAGTTTCAGGCAAATCCTGCGCGACATGGAACGCGCTCGGGAACATTTGCTGTACTGAATCTCGCTGAGCGCACCATCCTGATCGGAGGGACGCGCTACGCGGGCGAGCTGAAGAAAGCGATGTTCACGGTGATGAACTACCTGCTCCCAAAGCAGGGTGTCCTCTCGATGCACTGCTCTGCAAATGTAGGGAAGAAGGGCGACACTGTGCTCTTCTTCGGACTGTCGGGTACGGGCAAGACGACTCTCTCCGCCGATCCCAACCGCGGTCTCATCGGCGACGACGAGCATGGCTGGTCCGATGATGGGATCTTCAATTTCGAGGGCGGCTGCTACGCCAAGGTGATCAACCTCTCGCCGGAGACGGAGCCCGACATCTACCGCACGACGCAGATGTTCGGCACGGTGCTCGAGAACGTCGTTCTCGATCCAGCGACGAAGAAGGTGAAGTTCGCGGATCAATCGATCACTGAAAACACGCGCGCGTCGTATCCGCTTCACTACATCCGCAACTACGTCGAAGGCGGTCGCGCCGGCCATCCGACGAACGTCATCTTCCTGACGGCCGATGCGTTCGGCGTATTGCCCCCGATCGCGAAGCTGACACCGGAGCAGGCGATGTACTACTTCCTCTCCGGCTACACAGCGAAAGTGGCGGGAACCGAGCGTGGAGTGAAGGAGCCGAAGCCGACGTTCAGCGCCTGCTTCGGAGCGGCCTTTCTCGTCTGGGAGCCGATGAAGTACGCGCAGATGCTGGGCGAGCGGCTCCGCCACCACAAAGCCAACGTCTGGCTGATAAACACCGGTTGGAGCGGCGGCGCGTACGGGACAGGCAAGCGCATCAAGCTCGAGTACACTCGCGCGATCGTAAGCGCCGTGCTCGCGGGCGAGCTCGACAACGCAAAGACGACAACGGATCCCATCTTCGGGCTCCCTGTTCCCAACGAAATAAAAGGCGTCCCCTCGGACGTTCTGAAGCCTAGAACGACCTGGCCCGACCCCGCCGCGTACGACGCCCAGGCGAAAAAGCTCGCCGGGATGTTCCGCGCGAACTTCGATCAGTTCGGGCACGTGGACGACGCGACGAAGAACGCCGGCCCGAAGGGCTGACGCGCTCCAAACGGGAGGGGGAGGGACGGGGCGTGCGCTTCGAGATCCTGCGCGACCCTGTCTGGAACAACATTCGTGTCGACGAGCTGACACTCAAGCTCGTCGACACCGAAGTCTTCCAGCGTTTGAGATATGTCCGTCAGCTCGGGTGGACGTATCTCGTCTATCCCGGCGCCACGCACTCGCGTTTCGAGCACGCGCTCGGCACACATCACCTGTCGCGGCGGACTCTCGCTCTCCTTTGCGAAGCGGAAGACTCCACTGCGATTAGCGAGGCCGAGCAGAGCATCGTCAGATCCGCGGCGCTGCTCCACGACGTGGGACACTATCCATTTTCACACGCGCTGGAGGAAATCGGCGCTCTGCACCATGAGGATGTTGCGCGGCCGCTGATCACCCAGGGCAGCGTTGCGGCGCTCCTGTCTTCGCACCTTGGTGAGGACGCCCCTGCAAAGATCTTCGATCTCATTCGCGGTCGCAGCAAGAGCGCGCTGCAAGGGCTCATTTCCGGGTCGCTGGACCTGGACAAGATCGAGTATCTCAAGCGCGACGCGTTCATGTGCGGCGTCCCGTACGGCGAGATCGACGTCGACCGTCTGACGAATTCCCTCGTCCTCGTCGACGACCCCGAAACGGGACAACGCTCGATTGGCGTGCAGGAGAAGGCGCTGTCGGCGCTCGAGTCGCTGCTCTTCGCGAAATACCAGATGTACCGGAACGTGTACTGGCATCATGCAGTTCGCGGCGCGACGGCGATGTACAAGCGGCTGGTGGAAGACGCGGTGAAGGCAGGCGCCGTCACCGTTCAGTCGCTCGCTCGCCACACCGACGAAGGTCTCATGCACCTGCTCGAGAGTGAGAGTCCCACGCCGCTCCTCGCCGCGCTGAAGGGGCGGAAGCTTTACAAGCGCGCCGCGGAGTGGCCTGCGGCGGAGCTCGATGCAAAGAAGGTCGAATGGATCGCGACCGACCGAAAGCGAGTGGCCGAGATGGAGAACGTGCTGGCGAAGGAGTTCGGGCTAGCGAGCGGAGAGCTGCTGCTGGATTATCCCGTGAAGACGGAGATGCTGGGACTCGACATTCCAGTTCTCCGGCGAAGCGGAAAGGTGGAGCGGCTCACGGGGGAAGGGTGGATCGGGACGATCAATCTCCCCTCGCTGTCGGAGGAGCTGTACAAGAGCGCGAGGTGGCTTCGCGTGTTCACCGCGAAGCGCGCCAAGCTCGATCCGCGCCGGGTGCTCGACGCTTTGGAACGATCGCGCTGACGGATCGTTATAACAGGTATGCACGTGTCGAAGTTATTCGCCGCTGCAGCCTGGACTCTCCTAGTCACCGGCTGTGCGATCCCTGGTGCTGCTCCCTCGCCCCCTCCGTCAGCGCCGCCCGGCAGGACGGTGCTAGGCGCAACGGAGACGCGCATCTACCGCCTCATAAACGCGGAGCGACAGCGGCAGGGATTGCCGCCACTCTTTTACAATTCGCGGCTGGACCAGATGGCGAAGATTCAGGCGCAGAACATGGCGCATTTCCAGAAGTTGGCGCACACGCTCCCCGGGGCGCAGCTCCCGACGCTTGGCTCCCGCGCGAGTTACGCCGGGTACTTGTTTGGACGCCTCACCGAGAACGCCGCGGAGGGATATCCCAATGCGGAAACGGTGGTGCAGGGCTGGATGAACTCGAGGGGACATCGCCACAACATCCTTGACGCCGATGTTGTCGAGACTGGAATAGCGATCGCGAGGTCGGACAATGGCGGTCTCTATTATTGCCAGGTTTTCGGGAGACAGTTGCAATCGTTGTAGTCGCGCGCCCGCCTTGGGTGCCCGGTGACGGGAGCAACGAAGGCGATTAACTGGCGCAGGCGGCACTCAACCCGCAACAGACGTTTTGCGGGCCGCTTTCCCACAGGATAACTCGTTGTGAATAAAGGGGTTATGGGATCTGTGCGGATGAGGTCGAAAAATGTGACCTCACGTCAGCCAAAACAGTCCTCTTGGCATGAGCCGACTTACGTTCGCTGCCTCCCTCCTGCTCGCTGTCCCGAGCTCATTCCTGGCGCAGCAGGCAACGTTCACAGCCTCCAATGACACCGGTCCCTCGGACGTCGCAATATTCGAGTCCAAGGACGCGGCAGCTATCACGGCTGGACTGCGCCCGCTCTCGAAGACCGATCTCCGAAAAGGCGAGCGCGAAATCCGAATTTGGTACTCCAGCTTCGGCAATCCGCAGTACCTGGTGATCATCAGGCAGAACGGCGCGAACGTCACCGGCCGTCTGATGCTGTGGTGGGATCAGTACTATGAGACGAGTCCCGAGTCGGCCGACGTACGCGTCGACAACTTCGTTCGCCACGGTTTCGACTGCGGCCCGATCTCGAAGCGCGATGCCCATTTCGGTGAAGATCGCTGGATCAGCTCGATCTGCGAAGCGAAGCTCAAGGGCGCGGCGGACTGGAAGGCGTTCCTGTCTGAAGTGGAGGCGCACGCGCTTCCCCAAACGAGCCCAGATGCGGCTTCCACAGACGCGCAGCCCGAGAGCGAGAACTGGGGAATCACGGTCGAGCGCAGATCGGGCGCGAACTACGGCGTCTCGCACTATCACACCGCGCTGATGTTCGGCGCGCCGGAGCCGGGTCGCGGGCCCAAGCTTCAGGACATGGTCAATGCACTGGCAACTACGGCGAAGCGCGATGCAGTGGTGGCGCAGCACTAGCCTTCGCCGCGCATCCGCGACAACGGCATTGATAATCGCAGACTAATTGAGGAGTACGAACAAGTAAGGACTGTCCTCGACGGTCCTCAGTCCTCAATCAGTCCGCGATTATCAATGCACTTGGTTAGAGACCTCGGTCCTCTCTATATCAGTCCCTCAGCTGCGGCAACCTCTCATAAAGCCTGAGCGACTGCGGATTGGCGAGCGCCTCCGTATTCTTGACCGGCCGCCCGTGAATCACCTCGCGTACCGCCAGCTCGCTGATCTTCCCGCTGATCGTGCGTGGGATGTCGTCCACCTGAATGATCTTCTTGGGCACGTGCAGCGGTGTCGTGTTGTCGCGGAGCCGCGCCGTGATGCGCTCGCGGAGCGCGTCGTCGAGAGTGAGACCCTGCTGCAGCTTCACGAACAGAACGATGCGCACGTCGCCCGATGAGTCGATCTCCTGCCCTACGGCGACGCTCTCGATGACCTCGGGCAGCTGCTCCACCTGGCGATAGATCTCGGCCGTGCCGATGCGCACGCCGCTCGGATTCAGAGTCGCATCGCTACGACCGTAGATGATGTACCCGCGGTTTCGCGTGATTTCCGCCCAGTCTCCGTGCCGCCACACGCCCGGGAAATGGTCGAAATACGCAGCTCGGTATTTCGTGCCGTCCGGATCGTCCCAGAACGCCACTGGCATGCTGGGGAACGGCTTCGTACAAACGAGCTCGCCTGGAATGAGCCTCACCGGCCGCCCGCGATCGTCGAACACATCGACCGCCATGCCGAGCCCGGGCGTCTGGATCTCGCCGCGATAGACCGGCATGATCGGATTTCCCAGGACGAAGCACGAGATGATGTCGCTGCCGCCGCTAATGCTCGCCAGGTGCACGTCTGCTTTTATCTTCTTGTAGACGTAGTCGAAGCTGTGGTGCGCAAGCGGGCTTCCCGTCGAGAGAACCGCTTTCAGCTTCTTCAGCTCGTGGCTTTTGCGCGGCTCGGCGCCCGATTTCTCGAGGAGAGCCAGATACTTCGCGCTCGTCCCGAAAACGGTGATTCCTTCCTTGTCCGCCATGTCCCACAGAATGCTCGGGTTCGGCGAGAGAGGTGCTCCGTCGTAGAGAACGACTTTAACGCCGACAGCCAGCGAGCTAATGAGCCAGTTCCACATCATCCAGCCACACGTCGTGTAGTAGAAGACGGAGTCTTCGCGCTTCAGATCGGTGTGAAGAATCAGCTCCTTTAGGTGCTGGATGAGCGTGCCGCCAGCGCCGTGCACCATGCACTTCGGCAGTCCGGTCGTGCCCGAAGAGTACATGATATAGACCGGGTGATCGAACGGAAATCGCTCGAAGCTGAGCGTCTTGGGATCAGGCGGTTCCGGCACTGGCGTTGGCACAGGTGCCACACTCTTGACTCCGCGCGGGGGAGTTACACCCGACGGAAGGTCAGGTCGCCTGAATCCGTGCGGTGGCGTGTGCCTGAACACTTCGAGCGGAGTTGGTTTGTATCCCTCTGGCGGGGTGCTCACGCTGGCAACGACCGCGTATTGTGCCGCGATGAATCTCGACCACAAGGTGCCCTTTCGCACACCGTCCAGGTCGGGCATCTGCTTTCTGTACGGCGTGACGACGACGTACTCGAGCGATGGAATCCTGAAAGCGATCTGCCTCAGTCGCGGAAGCAGATCGATCTCCTTGCCGTTGTACAGATAGCCGTCCGCGGCAAAAAGAATCTTCGGCTCGATCTGCCCGAAGCGATCCATGACTCCCTGCGCCCCGAAGTCAGGCGAGCACGACGACCAGGTGGCGCCGAGGGATGTCGCGGCGAGCATGGCGATGACTGCTTCGGGAATATTGGGAAGCCAGCCCGCGATTCTGTCCCCCGGACGCACCCCGGCGGCGCCAAGCGCCAGCGCAAGAGTTCCTACGGCTTCGCGCAACTCGCGATAGCTGATGGTCCGCTGATGGCCTTCTTCGTTCCACGCGGACAGCGCCGGGTGGTCGTCCGTGAAACGCAGAAGATTTTCGGCGAAGTTGAGACTCGCGTCGGGGAACCAGCGCGGCCCCTTTTCAGGATCCGGCGGCCCCATGTCATTCAGGCCAACGCCCACGCGCTCCGCGCCGCCGCCGGTGCCGCGGTGGCCGATGATCCCGCAAAACCTCCACGCGAGTGACCAGAACCGCTCCGGATTGTTGACCGACCACTCGTGGAGCTGCCAGTACACATCAGGAGAATAGTCCGGCACGGGCGGACCGCCGCGCTCCTCGACGTACCTGAGGAACTCGGTCATGTTCGCCTTGATGACGCGCTCGGGCGAGGGTGTCCACAGCGCCTCGCTCATTTCGGCTTCAGTGTCTCAGCTCGTGGGAGGATTGAATTGCGCGTGCTGCCCTTGCAGCCATGACTTGTGGTACTCAGGATCTTCGATGGCGAGCGCCTGCTTCGCCACCTTGAGCGGATGGAAGCTGTCCATCATCACGGCCAGCTCGTCGGTGTACTTGGCACCAATGCTGGCTTCAGCGCGACCTGGGTGCGGTCCGTGAGGGATTCCATCGGGGTGGTGCGTGATGCTGCCGAACTCGATTCCTTTCCGGCTCATGAACTCGCTCGATGCGTAGTAAAGAACTTCATCCGAGTCGACGTTGCTGTGATTGTAGGGCGCCGGCACCGCCTCCGGATGGAAATCGTATGGACGCGGACAGAACGAGCATACGACGAATCCATCGCCCTGAAAAGTCTGGTGAACCGGCGGCGGCTGGTGCACGCGTCCGACGATCGGCTCGAAGTCGTTGATGTTGAACGCCCACGGATAGAAGTACCCATCCCAGCCGACGACATCGAGGGGATGGTGGTCGAGCACGATCTCGTTGATGCCGTCGTACTGCTTCACGAGGATCGGAAAATCTCCCATCTCGTCGACGGCCTCCACGAACGTCGGCCGCCTGATGTCGCGCTCCGAGTACGGAGCACCTTCGATGAGCTGGCCGAATTCGTTGCGGTACCGCTTGGGCCAGCGCACGTGTCCTCTGCTCTCGAAGACCACGAGCTTCACCTGCTCCGCCTTGAGATCGAACTTGTAGCGGTGGAGAATTCCGCGATGGATGACCAGGTAATCGCCCTCGCTGAATGGAAGCGCACCATAGGTGCTTTCGAGGACTCCCTTCCCCTTGCTCACGTAAACCAGCTCGTCGGCCTGGGCGTTACGGTAGAAGTGCGCGTCGTTCTCGTCAGGCTCGACGTAGAGCATCGCGATATCCTGATTGAACAGGAGCGGCATTCGATCGAGCGTTGCGCTTCCGCCCTTTTTCACGCGCGATGTAAGAAAATGTCGATGGTGAAGCGTCTGATCGGGATCGGCCTCGTACTTTACTTCGCGCACACGCCGCACCGATTTGACGGTCGTCGGCGGGTGGATGTGATACATGAGGGCTGAAGTTCCAGTGAATCCTTCGTGTCCGACAAGCTCTTCCGCGTAGATGCCGCCGCCCGGCTTCTTGAACGCGATGTGCCTCTTTCGCGGAATTTTGCCGAGTGTGTGATAGATGGGCATTACAGATTCCCCCGCAGGTCCTGCTCGCGCTCGAGCGCTTCAAACAGCGCCTTGAAATTTCCGGCGCCAAAGCTCTTCGCGCCCTTCCGCTGAATGATCTCGTAGAAGAGCGTCGGCCGGTCTTCCATCGGCTTCGAAAAAATCTGGAGCAGGTAACCTTCCTCGTCGCGATCCACGAGAATTCCGAGATCGCGGAGCGGCGCCAGATCTTCGTCGATGTGGCCCACGCGCTCGAGCACCGTGTCGTAGTACGTGCCCGGCACGCGGAGAAACTCCACGCCGTTGTTACGAAGTTTGGTGACGGTGTCGATGATGTCGTCGGTGGCGATCGCGATGTGCTGGCACCCTGGTCCCTGATAGAACTCGAGGTACTCGTCGATCTGCGATTTCTTCTTTCCCTTGGCGGGCTCGTTGAGCGGGAACTTGATTCGTCCGTTGCCGTTCGCGACGACCTTCGACATGAGGGCGGAATACTCGGTCGAGATCATCTTGTCGTCG
>JBBQAV010000068.1:0-14365 GCA_038316775.1 Gemmatimonadales bacterium
AACAACGTCACCATGGAGCCCTACCGCGCGTTCGTGAGCGACCGGCTCGATCCCGAGCAACACTCCGTCGGCTTTCTGACACAGAGCGCGCTCACCGGACTTGGCCAGACGTTGTCTTATCTCACTCCTTCTCTCCTCGTGCTCCTCGGCATGAACAGGGACCGCGTCAACGCCCATAATATCCCTCACATCACCATCGCCGCGTTCGTCATCGGCTCGATCTTCTCCATCACCTCCATCCTCTGGACGGTGAGAACGACCAGGGAGCTCCCGTTGCCGGCGGACGAGCAGGCGCGCATCAGGGCGCTGCCGCGCGGCTTTTTCTCCTCGTTGCGCGAAGTTCTCGCGGCGATGCGGGAGATGCCGGCGACGATGAAGCAGCTCGCCCTGGTCTGCCTCTTTCAGTGGTACGCGATGTTCTGCTACTGGCAGTACATCGTGCTGTCGCTTTCGACCACGCTGTTCGGGACGACCGACGCGACCGCGCCGGCGTTTCGGGAAGCGGGCCTGATCAACGGCCGGATTGGTGGCTTCTACAACTTCGTCGCATTCGTGGCGGCATTCGGCCTGGTGCCATTCACGCGCCGCTTCGGACCCCAGGTGATGCACTCTTTTTGCCTGACGATGGCCGGCCTCGCCATGCTTTCGATTCCGGCGATCAACGATCGCGCGCTCCTGTTCGTACCGATGATCGGCATCGGGCTGGCCTGGGCAAGCATGATGGGCAATCCGTACATCATGCTCGCCGGCAGTCTCCCGCAGCAGCGCGTGGGAGTGTACATGGGAATCTTCAACATGTTCATCGTCATACCGATGATGATCGAGATCTTCACACTCCCGATGTACTATCGGGCATGGCTGGGCGGAAATCCGGAGAACGTGATTCGCCTTGCTGGCGCATTGCTGATGTGCGCGGCCATCGCCGTTCTATTTGTAAAAACGGCGGCCGCGAACGCCGGCGTGGCAGTCTTGCGGCGCGATTCGCTGGGGGACATTGTCTAGAAGCACTCACGGAGGTCCTATGTCGCGCGCTGGTCTGTGTGCACGTGCAGTCGTTCTGCTCTTCGTCGCCGCCGCCAGAGTGGCCTCACAGGAGCACGTTCATCCTCAGGGCGCGTCCCCGGAGAAGTTGGGGACGGTGCACTTTCAGACGTCGTGCAGCCCAGCGGTAGCGCCGCAATTCGATCGCGCCGTCACGCTGCTGCACTCGTTCGAGTTCGGCGCGTCGATTAGGGCTTTCACGGAAGTGCTTAGCGCCGACTCCGCCTGTGCCATGGCGCACTGGGGCATCGCGCTCAGCCGTTGGTCCAATCCGATGGCCTCGGGGAACCGCGCGCCCGCGCAGTTGCAGCCGGGACGAGCGGCGGCCGACGTCGCAATGCGGTTGAGCGCGAAGGCGACGGAGCGCGAACGCGAGTACATCAATGCGGTCGCCCGGCTCTACGCGAACTATGAGCACGTCGATCAACAAACGCGTGTCGTGGCGTACGAGCGTGCGATGGCCGACCTCGTCGCGAAGCAACCGGCGGACACCGAAGCGAAGATCTTTTACGCGATTGCCCTGACCGCATCGGCGCCGCCGACGGACAAAACGTACGCGAATCAGCTCAAGGCAGGCCGCATTCTCGAGCCGCTCTGGGCGGCGCAGCCGAACCATCCGGGATTGGCGCACTACATCATCCACACCTACGACTATCCGCCATTGGCGGACAAGGCCAAGGCGGCGGCACAACGCTACTCGGAGATCGCGCCGTCGGCGGCGCACGCGCTGCACATGCCGTCCCACACGTTTACGCGCGTGGGATGGTGGAAAGAATCGGTCGAGACGAATCTCCATTCGATCGAAGTGGCGCTGCGCAGCTCGTCAATCGCCGAGGCGTTGCACGCGTCCGACTACGCCGAATACGCCTATCTGCAGATGCGCCGTGACTCCGCGGCGAAAGCGATACTGGACGGACTACCCGCGCTCGAAGCGCGGTTCGATGTGAGTGCCGTCACGGGTGCCGCGCCCGGTTCCGCGGGAGTCTTCGGGATCGCTGCGATTCCGGCGCGGTACGCGCTCGAGCGACGCGACTGGGCACAGGCGGCGAAACTGGTGCCCAAGGCGAGTGCTTTTCCGTGGACCGAGGCGATGGTGTACTACGCGCGCGCTCTCGGCGCGTCACATACCGGCGATCTCGCCACCGCTCGGATGTCGGTGGATTCACTGTCCGCGATTCAACATCGACTGCAGGCAAAGGGGGAGACCTATTGGGCGGAGCAGGTCGCGATTCAACAGGTGAGTGCGCAGGCATGGGTGGATCACGCCGAGCATCGTGAGGACGCCGCGATCGCGAACATGCGTCAAGCCGCCGAGCGCGAGGATGCAACGGAGAAATCCGCGGTGACGCCGGGGCCATTGGCGCCCGCGCGTGAGCTGCTCGGCGACATGTTGATGGAGCTCCGGCGCCCGGGCGAAGCGCTGGTCGAATATCGCGCTACTCTGCTCAAGGAGCCAAACCGGTACCGCACCCTCGATGGCGCGAGACGGGCTGCGACCGCGTCCGGCGACCGCGCGGGAGCAACGAATTACGCCGCGCAATTGAAGAAGATCACCGGATTGTGACACTTCGAGACATGATCACGCCGTGATCTGTCACGGTTGCGGAAACCACACCCCGCGGCCACTATAACGGTCATTCATCTGCCAACAGAGGTATGTGTGAAAATCTCTCATTTTGCAATCATGGCGTTCCTGGCTCCGATGGGCCTCGCCGCCCAGCAGCAGCCTCCCGCCGGACCGCCCGCCAACCCGATCACCGCGTCGTTCAAGACCAGGATTATGGGCCTGCATCGCAACATTGCCCAGGCTTTCGATTCCATCCCCACGTCCAAGTTCAGCTACAAACCCACACCGGCCCAGCTGAGCATCGGGCATGTCGCTGCGCACCTCGCGAACGACAATTACTTCTTCTGCAACAACTTTGGAGCAATGAAGGGGACGCGGCCGGCGAAGGACACCGCCACCGCGGATTCGGTCAAGGCGACGTGGCCGAAGGAAGCGCTGATCGCGAGCCTCAAGGATTCGTTCGCGTACTGCGATCAGGCGTTCGGACAGCTGGATGACGCAAAGCTGGCTGACCAGATCACCATCACCTTCGGTGGAAATTCGCGGACGGTGACGCGCTCGGGGATGGTGCTCGGACACGCGCTCGACCTGGCGGATCACTACAGCCAGCTTGCGAACTACATGCGTCTGAACAACATCCTTCCGCCGACGGCGCTGCCGCGACCGCGTCCGCCCGGGAACTAGACAAGGCTTATCAGCGCGGAGACCACCTTCTATATGATGCAAAAAGAGCCCGGGATTTCTCCCGAGCTCTTTCTGGCAGCAGAGTGACTGTTTCTCACAGCCACTCCAGTTAATCAGACGCAGACAATCGCGCCGCTCGCATTGGTGCAGGTCTTGGCCGACTGCGAATGCGTCGCTGTCGCGGTCCAGGTGATCGGCGGTCCCGCCACATTGACTGCGACGACCGTAACGTTCTGCGACGGGCTGAAGCCCTGAAGCGGAGCGGCTGACGTCGCTGTTCCCGCGAAGTAGGCGCCGTTGGCGTCGGCAGCGTACTGCTCTTCGTAGGTCGCGAGGTTGCGAAGATCAGACTTCATTGCGGCGACATACGCCTTGTCCTTCGTATTTGCAAACTTCGGAATCGCGATCGCGGCAAGAATGCCGATGATGACGACTACGATCAAAAGCTCGATAAGGGTAAAACCTTTTTTGTTGCGTGACATCGGTTCTCCTGCTGCGGCTGGGTGAGAAAGCGGCGCATTCGCCGCCTTCATTGTAGGGACTCCATCACGCTTCTTTTTGCAACCGCCAAAGATTTCACTTTGCCGGTTGAGTCGATATTTCGAGTGATTTAATCATGAATACAACGTGACAGTTTCGTCACGCAGTCTTATTGTCGTTTAAAGGCGGATGCGTGCAGCCGGCAGCGATCCGCCGGCAGCGTGTAGTATTCAGTTGTGTGTTGTCTCGTAGTGGTTGCCCAACAACGAACCGGGAGAGAGCACCAATGAAGCGAGTCACCCTCCTCGCACGCGCGACCGCGCTGGCCATCGGCACCATCCCCGCTGTCCTGCTCGCTCAGCAACCGGCGCCCCCGCCGGCGCCGCAGCCCTTCGCCGTCGGAAATCCGCTCGGCCTTCCCGTCACGCCCACGACCAACGCCTCCTTCGAGCCGATCTCCTCGAACGTGAAAGTCTACGGCGCCATCTACTCCGCGGAGAGCTGCTCGTACGACCCGCAGCGCGGTGTCATCGTCGTGCCGAACCGCGGTGTCCCGCAGACCGTAGCGACCAACGACGCCTTCGTGTCCTTCATCAACCACGACGGATCGGTGAACACCGCGCGATGGATCGGCGTGCAGGGCTCGGCCCAGCGGGCGTCGTTGACACCGGCCCTCGTGCTGAACGAGCCGTATGGAAGCGACATCGCCAACGGGATGCTCTACGTCGCCGACCGCGACGGCGGCACATCTCCGAGCGACCCGAGCGTCGCCGTCATCCGCCGCTTCGACATGAAGACCGGCGCCCCGGCGGGCGAGATGCGCGTCCCCGGCGTCGAATGGATCAACGACATCGAAGTCGCGGACGACGGGACGGTCTACGCTACACGCACGGGCTCTTTCGCCGCCCAGCCGGACCCCGCGACGTTCCAGGTCTGGAAGATCGCGCCGAACGGCACGGCGTCGGTCTTCCTGCAGGGCGCACCACTCTTTCAGCCGAACGGAATCGCCTTCGACCCGCAGGGGAACGTCGTCGTCGTCAACGTCGGCGACGACGCCGTGCTGACCTTCTCTCGAGGCGGCCAGCTCCTGAAAACCGAGCACGCCGCGCAGCCGGGGAACGACGGTCTCGTGATTATGCCCGACGGGACGAAGTACGTCAGCAGCGTCCGGAACGGCGGCGTCTCCCGCGTCCGGGCCAACCGGCCGCCCGAGCTCATCGCCCGCAACATCCCGAGCGCCGCCTCAATGTGCTACGACGCCGGCGCGAACCAGCTCGTGATTCCGATGAATCCGAACAACGGTCTCGCATTCGTGCCACTGTCATTCCACTAGCCTTTTTCGGCGGTACGGAATAACTAGGTTTTCAGATTCGCGGCCTCCTCCTCACGTTTTCCCTCGGCAACCAGGTGCTCGACGAATCCGATGCCGACGCCGTACAAGACCGCGAGGAAAATGATCCAGGACACAGGAAGCGAAGAATCCTGCAAGACCCTTCCTGCCGCGACACCCAGGACCACGGCGAGCGCAACGGAGGCCACAAGTCCACGATAGGGTAGCAGTCGCAGAATCAGCGTGTGCCACCGTGCTTACGACGAAGGCGATCCCAAAGAAGGGTATGCTTCCGAGCAGCAGCCACACCAATCCGGATCCGGCGTCGCCAATGCCACCGGTGGAGCGCACAAGCGCCACGAACGATAGCACGCCGGCAACCATGAGGCCGCGACCTAGATCTTCATGCGGGTTGGACGATTGAGACCTTGGGACCTCAACACGCGTCTAATGCTCACCGAACGTTCCCCTGAGCCCTAGATGACACAGATCCTGAAAACCGCGCACACTCGAACGCTTCTCGTAACGATCGCATTGCTGGCGATCGCCGCCTGCAATGAAGGAGACGAGTACACCGAAGACGGCAAGCTCGTGGAGAAAACTGACGTGCGGGTGGTCGGGGTGGATTTCGGGAGAACGGTCGACTCACTCAAGCGGCTTAGGGACACCACGCACACGTTCGCGACAACTGATCACATCGCGGCGGCGGTGCGCACAAAAGGCTCGTCGACGAAAACGACTCTCGGTGTACGCTTCAGGAACGAGCGGGGCGATGAGGTCGGTGGGAGCAACGTCTGGATCAGACCCACCGGAGACACTTCAACCACTTTCAGTACCTCCGTCCTCACCGCCTGGGAGCCTGGGCAGTACACCATGGATGTGCGGGTGAATGGGAAGGTGGTCACAGTCGCCAAATTCACAGTAAATGATCAGGAGGCGGCGGTAATGCGGGCGAGCATTCCGGACGCTTCACCCGGACTTGACGCTTCACCCGGACTTGACCCTTCATCCGGACTGGCGGTCGCCGATACCTCGGGCGTCTCCGGGACGATGATATCGAAGGCTCGATCCGCGTTGTCGAGCGCCCGATCCGGATTGAGTCGTGTCACGTTCAAGGCGTTGGTCCTCGCAGGTCGCGAGCCCAAGGATCAATCCCCGTTCGAGTGGAAAGGGCTGCGCGCTGGGATGCGATTCGCAAAGGTCGACGGTGTGTCGCAGCCGGCCGGGCCGTGGAAGCGCACGCCGTTCCTCATGAGTATCCTGGGATGCGAGCGCGGCACGGCGTTCGAGAACAATGGCCTGGGTGCCGCGCGTCTCACGATCCTGATCGACACAGCCGCGGATCGAGTGCTCGAGGTCAACTACAGCCCGACGTGGATTCCCAACGACTCTACGCAAAGACTCGCGTTCGAGCGCGAGATGGTGGCGGTCGGTCTCAAGTGGGACAAGGTGCCCGGCGTCATTCGAGAGCAGCACGGCCAATCGACTGATCAGTACTCGTTCGCCTGGGGCACGCCCGACAGTGTCTGGAAAGCCACGATTTCTTATGATGGATCCGTCAGACGCGCCGGCAGGCCCACGGGACTTCAGATCGCAGAGCTACACTGGAACGACCGCATGTTCGCCCAGATTTCCGATTCGATGAAGGGACAGCTGCGGAATCCGAATTCGGAGTACTATCACCCGCGACCTCCCGCACCGAACGCTCCGCCATCTCAGTGGTGCGCTTCGCCTGTCATCGCCCGTGACTGAGCCTCTCTGAGCGAGCACTCCCACCACGTGTCTCGGCGCTCGCAACCGAAAACCAGCGAGTCGCCGCTCGTTGCCCGTCTGTTCTCGCTGGTGAAGTGAATGGCGCCAAGCGTGTCGACGAAAAAGCTCCGAATGCTCGCCTCGCCGTAGGCAACCGGCCAGGCACTCACTGAGAAGCTCTTGGGGTATCCGAAGCGCTCATCCTTCTCGCTCGCGCGGTATTCCACAACGAACTTCCCGGAGCCGACGCGATTGCCTTGGTCCACTTCGAAAACGGCAGAGCTCCGATCGGGGAAGGTGATGCAACGTCCCGGAGGCTCGCGATGTCCGGAGCGACTCAGATCCTCCGGAAATTCCCCCTGGTCCATCCAGTACGTCTCTTGGATGCAGCGAAAGACGGTCCGCAAATACGGCACGGGAGTGCGAAGCCAGAGCAGTTTCGCCGTACTGTCGGGACCCGACTGCTCCCATCGCGGATCGTACCTGCTCTCGAACACCTGTCCGTTTTCGTCACCGAGGTAAACGGGCCGGCCCGGTTCTCCCTTTGCGTCGCGAGACATCACCCAATAGTGCTGGACATGTCCCGCTGAGTCGGCGGCGGGGAAATACCGCATCACTGAGCCGGCGCTGACGCCGAGCGCCGACGAGTCGATACAGGCGGTGCCGTCCGGACCCATCGCTTCCAATGTGCGCGGATAATCCGGTGCGGTCGCGGAGTTCTGCGCGCTTTGCTGGGCGCAGCTCTGCACCTGGATGATTCTACGCACGGCTGCCGCGAGATCGCGGTCTGTGTTCGCCGGGGCTGATTTGTCCTTGCAACCGGCTGCGAGGAACGACACCGCGAGGAAACCGGTTACGCCGCGACGCCTGAGGAATGTCATGCACAAGGACGCCTGAGCCCGGACGATCGGCACGATACGAGTAGCGTTCAGCAGGGCTTGCTCCCGTCGATCTCGCACGGCAAAGCGAGCGGGTCGTTCGCCGTTGCGAGTCGGTTTTCCAAAGTGACGTGGAAGGTGCCGTCGACGGCCCGCATATAGCTGCGCACGCCGTTCTCTCCGTGCCCGTAGGGACGCATGTAGAGCTCATATCCATCGGCCGCGCGCGCGCCGCGTGGGGCGTAAGTAAAGACATATACCGCTGCCGTCTTGATGCGATCGTTGCTCGGTGCTTCGACGATGAACAAGGTGACATTGGGCTTGTTCACCTCCGGGTCTTCTTTGTTCCGATAGAGCGGAATCGCCGTGCACTGCACGCTATTGCGGAAAATCAGGTCTTCGAGACTGACAGAACGCTCGCCCTTGATTGCGTACGCGGAATCGCTGGCACGTATACAGGCTGTGACGTAATTGAACCTGAAAAGCATTGGATTGGCTTTGGCGTACGCCGGCGCGTCCTTGCGCGCACGCATTGTAACCAACCCCTGCTCATTCGCCTCGATCCACGGCCCGTTGAGCTCGAGCGCCGAGTCAGGCGAGAGGCGAAGATGGAATCGCGTGACTCGTCCGTCGCTGCCGGTGATCGGATCGTATTGAAGTCGCCAGCCGTCGTAGTCGGTTTGCATCGTGGCGTAGAAATTCTGACAGTTGCCGTTGTCAGGTATGTCGCCCCGCGCGCTGGGATACTCGTTGTTTTTTTCGCGGTAGAGTGCCGCGCAGTTCACCACGAGCAGCGCTCTACGAGTACCGACTGCCTCGTCCATCCCAACGCGGCGCCGCTCCTCAACCCACTTGAGCTGCGCTCGTTTGACTGCGCGTGCCTCTTGCGCGGGCCTGAGGCGGTCGAGCGCATCCTGGCGCGCCTTGGTGCCTTCGGGCGTTCGCCATGGTTGAGCGCAGGTGCCAAGAAAAAATACCCAACCGATGAAGGGAAGCTTCAACAGCGACATTATCTCGAGAGGAAGCCTCATTCCGAGAAGGCCGCCGGTAAAACCCGTCGCGAACCAGCGACCAGCCCGGCCCAGAAAGACGAGCAATAGGAGCACTGCAAAGGTGACGTAGACTCCGAGCCTCACATCGCTCTGCGGTCCGGGGTTCGGCCACGTCGGGTAGGCGTACACGTACATGAAGAAGTTCGCGACTGCGAAGGCCGCAACCCCGAAGATGAACATGAAGACGTGAAGCGGCTTCGACCACTTGCCGCGCGGGGTGGTAACTTTTTGTGTGGTCGTGGCTTCCATGCCGAAAGGACGCGTACGACTTAGTCCGAGAAACACGGCCTCGGTCCTCAATTAGTCCGCGATTATCAATGCAGTTGGTTAGAGACCTCGGTCCTAAAATCAGTTCCATGAAAATCAGTCCTCTCGCGGGTAAGGCCGCCCCCGAATCGATCCTTGCGAACATTCCCCGTCTCGTGACGGACTACTACGCCCTCGAGCCTGATCCGACGGCGCCGGAGCAGCGCGTGGCGTTCGGAACGTCCGGGCACCGCGGGACATCGCTCGGGTGCTCGTTCAATGAGGAGCACATCGTTGCGATCACGCAGGCGATCTGCATCCATCGCCGGCAGCAGGGAATCGACGGTCCGCTCTTCATCGGCATCGACACCCACGCCTTGTCCGAGCCCGCATTCGCGTCGGCGCTCGAAGTGCTGGCGGCGAATGAAGTCGATGTGATGATCGATGACCGCGACGGATACACGCCAACGCCAGTCGTGTCGCATTCGATCCTGAACTACAATCGTGGACGCGCTACCGGGCTCGCCGACGGAATCGTGATCACACCGTCGCACAATCCGCCCGAAGACGGCGGCTTCAAGTACGACCCTCCGAGCGGCGGGCCCGCGGATTCCGCCACGACGAAATGGATCCAGGACAAGGCGAACGAGCTCATCGCCGCTGGTTCGAAAAGCGTCCGCCGCATTTCCTACGCGGAAGCGAGATCCGCCTCGACCACGCACCGGCACGATTACATGAATACGTACATCGGCGAGCTCGGCTCAGTGATTGACTTCGATGCAATAAGGGCCGGGGGTCTGAGGCTTGGGGTCGATCCCCTTGGCGGCGCTGGAGTTTTCTACTGGGGAATGATCGCCGATCACTACAAAATTCCCCTGACGGTGGTGAGCGAAGTAGTCGACGCGACCTTTCGGTTCATGACGGTCGACTGGGATGGAAAGATCCGGATGGACTGCTCGTCGCCCTACGCGATGCAGCGGCTGATCGCACTCAAGGACACCTTCGACGTCGCCTGGGCGAGCGATCCCGATCACGACCGCCACGGTATAGTGGCGAAGAGCGTCGGGCTGCTCAATCCCAACCACTACCTCGCGGTCGCGATTTCCTACCTCTTCACGCACCGTCCCAACTGGCCGTCGAACGCGGCGGTGGGAAAGACAGTCGTCAGCAGCAGCATGATCGATCGCGTTGCCGCCGGCACCGGCCGCACCCTCAAGGAAGTGCCCGTCGGCTTCAAATGGTTTGTCGATGGACTGTTGAGCGGCTCGCTCGGCTTCGGCGGTGAGGAGAGCGCCGGCGCCTCTTTTCTGCGACGCGATGGAAGCGTGTGGACCACCGACAAGGATGGGCTCATTCCGGGACTGCTCGCGGCGGAGATGACCTCTGTCACCGGAAAGGATCCGGGCGAGCTATATCGCGACCTAACGAGTCAGTATGGCGACTTCTTCTACGAGCGCATCGACGCGGCTGCGACGCCCGAGCAGAAGAAAATACTGGCCGGTCTCACTCCGAAGGACGTACCGGCGTCAGAGCTGGCGGGCGAAAAGATCGTCAGCATCCTCACTACCGCACCGGGCACGAAGGATCCGATTGGTGGAGTGAAAGTGGTGAGCGAGGGCGGATGGTTCGCGGCTCGGCCGTCGGGGACGGAGAATGTCTACAAGCTTTACGCGGAGAGCTTCAGGAGCGCCGACCATTTGAAGCTGATCCAATCCGAGGCGCAGGCGATCATTCAGCGTGAGTTCGACAAATCGGCATCCAAAGTCTGATCGCGGAATCGCGACGCCCTGCATCAGACGGCGAAGCTCCAGGAATGCCCGAATAGAGCGAGATCTAGCCCATATCCGGCATTGGGACACGGATGTGCAGTAGACCAGCCCCTACGGTAAAAGGAGCACCATCGTGGGTAGACGCATACCTCGCATGATCATAAAAGACGCTTAAGTCCTCTCATCGGCGAGATGACAGCGGAGAATTTTGCGAAGCTCGTCCGCGACGTCTCCGGGATAGAAGCCGCATGCAAGGCGATGGCGCTGTTGTCTCCCAGGCTACCCATCGGCGGGAGCGATGAGCCGCTTCGAACGAAGGACTTGAGACTCGACATTGCCCGCCGGCTGCGAGGCATCTGCTCCCACTGTACGGAAAGCGAGTTTCTCGAGCTCGTCGAGTGCATGGTCCGCGCGCAGCTGCGCGGCGAAAGTCAGCAGAACCTGCTGATAAACTCGTTCTACTGGGGAATCAACCCGGCGTGACACGAGGCGGAACGAATTCGCTCCAGGGACCGCGAGTCTTGCGGAACAGCAATTCGGAATGTCCGGTGACGAGGTAGTCACTCAGCTCGCCAACGAAGCGGTAGCCCGATCGCTCATATAACCGGCGCGCATCTGGGTTGAACGATGACACGCACAGAAAGACGTTGGGCGATGCTTCGAAGATCCGCGACTCGGCGTACGCCACGAGTGTCGAGCCCACGGCCTGGCCGCGACGATCCGGCGCGACGCACACTGCCTGGATGTACCCGATAAATGCACCTGTCATCGTAAGAACAATGAAACCGACGGCCTGTCCCGCCTCCTCAGCGAGATAGACCTCCCGTGACGGATCCCGGACCAATCGAAGACAGACGTCGAACGTCCGCCCCAAAGTAAGCCAGGGCTCGGAAGTCGACATCAGTCGGGCGCACCACTCGGCCTCGTCCTCGTCCTGCGCAGCCAGTGGTCGAATCCGCAGCGACGTAGTCATTTCCACGCCGAGCGTTCGGCGTCCGTCAGCTCTGGAATAACGCGATGGCCATCTGCATCGGAGCGTATCGCTGCCTCGATGATTGCCATCACCGTCGCACCCTGCGCCGGCGGCACCGAATTCGGCCCTCGGCCGTGCAGGGCTTCGCGCAGCGCGACGTAGTATCCGCGCTGATCTCCACGTGCCGCCGTCACTGTGCGCATCTTCCCGGTTGCTCCGTCGTGCAGCACCGCGTCGTCTGGATCCAGCCCCCATTCCGCCGAGCCGGGAATGACACCGGCCTTGAGCTGTTCCTCCTGAATATCGGGCTTCTCTTTCACGAGGCTCGCCCGATTTCCGTGTACCACAAAGCGCGGACTGCCGCCGGGGACGAGAGAGCCGGCCTGGAGCGTCGCGACCATCTCACCGTAACGCAGCACGAGGTGGAAGCAGTCGACGGTTCTCGAGCCTTCGCGCTGTTTCGCGAGCGTCGCCTGGACGCTGTCGGGAATTCCGAACAGCGCGAGCGTCTGATCGATGAGATGCGGGCCAAGATCGTAAAGGAGTCCCGAGCCCGGGCCAGGAAGCTCGCGCCAGCGGTCGCGAACTTCCGGGCGAAAGCGGTCGAGACGATTTTCAAACAAAACGACTCTTCCCAGCAAATCGCGATGTATTGCGGCCTGGACCGTGAGAAAATCGCTGTCCCAGCGCCTGTTCTGAAATACGGAGAGTAGCGTGTCGCTTTCCTTCGCGACATCCGCGAGATGCCTCGCTTCGGCGACCGTCAGCGTGAACGGCTTGTCCACCACGACATTGCGGCCGGCGCGCATCGCGGATTCCGCGAGCGGCGCATGCGTGTCGTTGGGGCTCGCGATCACGACAAGATCGACATCGGGATGCGTCGCGAGCGCCTTCGGATCGGCGACGACCTCGACATCGGGCAGCTCGGCCAAGACATCCGCAGGACGGCTCGATGAAACCGTCGTGATTCTGTAGCCCGCGGTCGCCTTGAGTAACGGGATATGAAAAGTCTTCGACACGAAGCCGAAGCCTATCAGCCCAACACGGATGTCATCTCGCACGTTTCTGCTTCTCCACCGGTGCCTGGCTCCGGTATGCCTCAGCGACTAGCATTTTGAGATCCCCGACCGTCACCTTGTCCGGCCGCGCGAGCACCCCCGGGAATCCGCGGATGCGCCCAGCAGTCGGGCAAGGAAAAACCGGTACGACGAATCGGGGTCATGAATCCTCCTTGAAGGTGCGCGAACACAACGTAGGCGCATCCTCAATGTGCACCGCTCCTAAATATTTGTCAGCCGCCTAGATTCCTCCATAGCCACAGGCCAGGAGTGGAGATGCCCGAGTTCTTCCAGGACCCACCAAAGCTCGGCAACCAGTACGACGACGACGCGCTGCTGCGCGCCTATCTCCGCTGGCGCCTCCCCGCACACGTTCTCGCCGAGATCGAGCCCAACCTCCAGCGGCTCGGCCACCGCGCCGCGACCGACATCCTCGCGCTCGGCGAAGCTGCGGAAGCATCACCGCCCCGACATGTCCCGTACGACCCATGGGGACAGCGCGTCGATCATATCGAGACGAGCGATGCCTGGCACGAGCTCGATCGCATCTCCGCCACCGAAGGGATCGTGGCAACGGGGTACGAGCGTGATCACGGAGCGCACTCGCGCATTCACCAGTTCGTGCGCCTCTATCTCTTCGCCCCATCCTCGGCGCTGTACAGTTGTCCGCTCGCGATGACCGATGGCGCGGCGCGATTTCTGGAAGTCCACGGCGACGATTCCACGCGGCGGGTGTTCACGCATCTGACGTCGCGCAATCCCGATGAGTTCTGGACCTCCGGCCAATGGATGACCGAGCGCACCGGCGGCTCCGACGTCGGAACCACATCGACCGTCGCGCGGCTGGAGCAGGGCAATAACTATCGACTCACGGGATCCAAGTGGTTCACGTCGGCGACGACATCGCAGGTCGCCATGACGCTCGCGCGCATCGAAGGTGCGCCGGAAGGCAGTCGCGGATTGAGCGTTTTTCTCATCACGCTCCGCGACAAGGACGGCAATCTCCGCAACATCCGAATCGATCGTCTCAAGGACAAGCTCGGCACGCGTGCGTTGCCGACCGCCGAGCTCGAGCTCGAAGGCACTCCGGCACTCCTGATCGGCGGGGAAGGCGATGGCGTCCGCAAGATCGCCACGCTGTTCAACGTCACGCGTGTGTACAACGCGGTCGCGGCCGTCGCCGGGATGCGCCGAGCGATTGCGCTGGCGAGCGACTATGCGCGGCGGCGACGGGCGTTTGGAAAGACGCTCATCGAGCATCCCCTTCACCTCGAGACGCTCGCCGAAATGCATCTGGAGCATCGCGCCGCGTTTCTGCTGGCCTTCCGTGTCGTCGAGCTGCTAGGCAGGGACGAGTGCGGAGAGGCGACAGAGTCCGAGTCTCGGCTACTTCGACTTCTGATTCCGGTGGCCAAGCTCTACACCGCGAAGCAGGCGATTGCGGTTGCGAGTGAGACGCTCGAAGCTTTCGGCGGTGCGGGGTACATCGAAGACACCAATCTCCCGCGATTGCTGCGGGACGCGCAGGTGCTATC
>JBBQAV010000069.1:0-14331 GCA_038316775.1 Gemmatimonadales bacterium
TTCTCGCCATTGCGGGCGCGGATGCTCGAGATCTGCAGTCCCTTCTTGAGGAAGAGATTGCTGACGCTCAGCGACTGATCGAGGATTCCGCCCGGATTGCCGCGGAGATCCAGGATGATCCCCTTCGCACCCTGGCGAGAAAGCTTCGTGACGGATGACTCGAGCTCATCTCTCGCGCTCTCGTTGAACTGCAGGAGCGGGATATAGCCGATCTTGCCATCGAGCATGATCGCGTAGGGAACTGCCGGGATGGTGATGACCGCGCGCGTGAACGTGATCGGAATCAGCTCCGACACACCCGGGCGGGAGAACTTGACGAGGACTCTGCTGCCTGGGTTTCCCTTGAGCGCGTCGGACGTCTGTGAGACTGACCAGCCGCGAATATTGGTGGTGTCGATGATGTTGATGCGATCGCCTTCCTGCACACCCGCCTGCTCAGCCGGCGTGTGCGGGAACACGCGCTGTACCGTGATGAACCCCTGCGTCTCGGCGATCTCCATTCCGATGCCGGCGTAGCGCCCGTTCGTCTGCGCGTTGAACGTCGAAAGTTCTTTCGGGGAGAGCAGCACGCTGTAAGGATCGTTCAGCTCGTGGACCAGTCCTCGCGCGGCCTTTTCGTAGAGGGTCGCTGCGTCAACGGTATCGACGAACCTGGTCGAAACAATGTTGAGGACCTGATCCAACAGCCGAGCACCCTGCTGGGTCTCCCGCTGCTGGAAAACGAAACCTCCGGCCATCAGCGGAATGAGAGCGAGGCCGAGGAGTAACTTCTTATGGGGTCGGGACATACAGTTGGGAAGAAAGAGGAGGGCGGTAACGTAATAAATACGCCCCCGGAGAGTCAGTGTTCCTCATTGACGCACAAACGGCACCATCGGAACACCGCTCAAGGGACCCGGGAGGCCAGCACGTAGTCTACGAGCCAATCCCGATTAAGCTGCCTGAAGGTCGCGTCCCGGAGGAGGCCCGCGGCAAGGAGCATCTCGTGGGCGGGTTGGAGCACTCGTTGCAAATGGGAAGGATACCGCTGGGTCAGGGGGAGCTGCTCAGCGAGGGCGGCAAGGGGAACTCTCCAGGTCACCATGCCCTCCTCCCGGGCGACCTCGAGCAGGCGATAGAGCCGTCTGGCGACGGGGTTGGTCAGTGACTGATAGTGCACGGCGGAAAGCGTAACGGTGTGTCCCGCCGCGATGTTCGAGCGTATTACAGGGCCGATCGTGACCCGGGCGTCGCCCGGCTCCGACGCGGTCAGCACCGGAAAGAGAGTGAACTGTTCGCGCTCGGCCAATCGTCGGCGCGCGATCGAAACAGAGGAGAGAATGGTGAAGCGTCCTTCTAGCGGCTGTCCCTCTTTTGCCACAACGTACACTCCGCTCGACTCCAGAGTCGTCCTCTCGAGTCTCGTCAGGGCGGAGCGAAGCTGCTCGTACGTTCTACCATCGACGCGCCGGCCGATTGAGCGCAGAAAAGCGTGCAGCGTGAAGCTTATCGCGCCGTCCTCGGGGGCTCCTGCTTCGTGGTAGCGATGAAGGAGTTCAATGTATACGTCCTGATCGAAGGTTCCGGGCAGCCGATCGCCTGGACTGGGCAGCACACGCCACCGTCCGCCGCTCTCGGGAGAGAAGGAAATTGCCGTGTCCTCGGCGGAGTCGCTCAGTCGGAAGATGGGAAGCGACTCGAGGGAACGGTCGAGAACGATAGCACGCGTCGCGATTCGCCGACGGGCCACGAAGGTCATGCAGAGAGAATATGTCACTGATCAAGTACATCGCAATCGCGGCGCTCATTCTGTTCGGATTGATTCTGGCGCTAATCGGCATTTTGTCCGTCACCCACGACACGCCGGTCAAGAGCGTAATCGCGGAAGGTGACAAGGATGGACCACCGAGGGTAGAGGACCCGTTGTTCGCCCGGAGCATCGAGCTGTTCACGGGGACGCACATTGATCCCGGCAACAGCATTCAGATTCTGTCGAATGGGAACGGGACGTATCCTCAGCTGTGGAAGGATCTTGCGTCCGCGCAGCAGACCATCACGGTGCAGATGTACTACTCGCAGCCGGGCGCGGTTGCCGACACGATAGCCAAGTACCTGATCGACCGTGCGCAGCATAAAGTGCGCGTGCTGCTGTTGCTCGACGCGTTCGGCTCGCAGCCACTCAAGCGGGAGTGGATTCAGAATCTCAAGCATGCCGGAGTCGAAGTGGTGTGGCTCAGACCTCTGCGGTGGTATACGCTGCAGAAGGCAGCTCAGCGATCGCACGTGCGGGTAGTGGTGGTCGACGGGAAGGTCGGATACACCGGCGGTTTCGGACTGGCTGACTACTGGCTCGGCGACGGCCACCACGACGACCAGTGGCGCGAGACCAACGTACGGTTTCAAGGCATGACAGTGGGTGCGCTTCAGGCCGCGTTTGCGGCAGCCTGGGCGGAAGCGACCGGCGAGCTGCTGACTGGCGATATGTTCTTTCCCAGAAGCTCTTTTGCCGATGTAGGAGATGTGCAGGCCGGGCTGATGTACAGCATTCCGACTACCGGCAGCACCCCCGCGGAACGATTTCTCGCGCTGTCGATCGCGGGCGCGCAGAAAACTCTCTACATCACCAACTCCTATTTCGTCCCGGGCGAGAATTTCATGCAGCTACTGCTCGCGGCCGCACGGCGCGGCGTGGACGTTCGCGTGATTACTGTCAGCGAAAAGACCGATGTGAAAACGGCGTGGTACGCGGGGCGTACCTATTACGAGAAGCTCCTGGAAGGCGGTGTAAAGATCTACGAGTACCAACCGACAATGATGCACGTCAAGAGTATGGTAGTCGATGGCATGTGGTCTTACGTAGGATCGATGAACTTCGACAATCGATCGCTGTCGTTCAACAACGAGTCGTTGCTAGTCTCGCTCGACCGTCACGTGGGGGCACAGATGGACTCGATCTTCATGGACGACATCAAGTGGTCCAAGGAAATGAAGCTCGAAGAATTCAAAAAACGGCCGCTCTCGGGAAAAATTCTCGAATGGGGAGCGCAGAAGCTGCGGCGCGTGCTTCAGCGCCCGTCTTGTTCCACTGGCTCACGATGTGACGAGTCGTCCCTCCATGCTCGCGCGTTTTCATCCCCGGCGAAAAGGGCGCTTATCGAGCATCTCCGCGGAGAGAAATCCGCGCGTTATGTGACCTAGGAGCTCAGCGGATGTCGCCCCGTCCGAGTGCCGCGCGGACGGCTTCGCGCATCGCGATGACGGCTTCCTCGCGAGCGGCAGGCGAATCCTCACGGACGTGGAGCTCGATGCCGTCGGCGACGGGAAGACGGTGCCAGCGAAGCGAGATGTCGCCATCGTGTGCCACCGCTTCGTCGGCGCCGGAACTCAACGCGGGTGCCAGCGACGTCGCGATTTTCCGCTCCAGTGCATCGCCTGTCACATCGCGCATCTCGCCGCGGATAGTCTCGAGGCTCTGACCTTCGCGCTGGCGGATCTTGATGGACAGCAACTGGAGCAAGTGCCGGTATCCGTAGGTCGCGCCGGTGCCGGTTCCTTCCGGCCGGTCGAGCAATCCGCTCGCTACGTAGAACCGCACAGCGCGCGCGCTGGGTGCTGCTCGCGCTGATGCGTTTGTCGGCCGAACTCCAGCTGCGTCTACAAGAGCTGTCGCGTGTGCTGCAAGTCCGCGAGCGTTCCAGGGAGCGTGTCGAGCGTGGGCGCGGAGGAGAGCGACAGGCGATTCAGCCATGTGGATAGGATAACATTAAAGTCTTCGGCCCGCTCGTCGTGCGGAAGGTCGCCTGCGGGAGACAAAACCGAGATCTCAAAGTCGCGTTTGATCTCGCGAAAGCCGCGGAACTCTTCGACCGGCGCGATCGATCCCTGCTCGCCCCACACCAGGAGCGCGGGCTGACTGAGTCGACGCAGCGCGGAGCGCACATCGATGTTGAGATTGCCGGAAAGGAATGCGGCCGGCGCGTGACGGGCGCCACGCTGGTGCGACGTCGCGTAGTAGACCTCGACCAGCTCTCGCGTGACGATGGAGTCGTTCGAGTACGCGTTTCTGAGATAACGCCGAAGCTGCGGACGCGATACAAGTGCGTTGAACATCGCGGTGCCGGCTATTGGCGTATCAACCGCGAGCCTGCCTGCCTCGCCTCCCAAACCCACCGGCTCATTGAGGCGCACCAACCCCGATGGCGCGATGAGAGCAACGGCGGGGAACCGATGCGGATCCCGCGCGGCAAGCACGATTGCGTATGCTCCCGAGAGAGAAGACGCGACCAGCACCGTGGGCGCATCTATGACCCTGCTAACGAAGTCCGAGATCAGCGAGATGTACAGCCTTGCCGAGTAGCGGATCGCGGGGCGGTCGGACATGCCGAAGCCGAGCAGGTCGAGCGTGTAGACGGTATTCTTTCGCGCGAGCGCGTCGACGTTGTTCCTCCATTCGTATGACCAAGCTGCCGCGTGAACGCCGTGGATAAGGAGGATTGGCGGACCACTCCCACGCTTGGTGAATGCAACCCGTCTGTCTCGCCACTCAAACCCGCCCTCTTCGCCTCCGATCAGGTTAGTGAGCTGGTCGACGCCCTTCCGGGCAAAAGCATTATAGGCAGCCGCAGCGCCAAGGATGGCGCCGCCGGACAGAAGAATTCTTCGCCAGGGTGGTTCGGGTGTTTCGCGTTCGTCGTCGCCCTGCATCACTACTCACCTCGGTCAAGGAAAAGCGCGGCTACTTGAGAGTAACCGCGCTTGGGGCACAGCGCACGGGGGGGCGCGCCAATCTACCGCTTGGAGCGCTTCCCGGACCCGGAGCGCTTGCTGCTTCCCCCGCTCCGACCGCTTGATTTGGAGCCCCCTTTAGGCCGGGCTGCCGCTTTTTTGGCTCCGCCTTTCTTTCCAGCCGCCTTCTTTGGGGCCTTCCGAGCGCCCGACGCTTTCTTCTTAGCGCCTGGAGAACGAGACGCGCTCTTCGACGCCTTTTTTGCGGGGCTCGATGCCGCTTTTCCGGCTGTCGGCCGGCTTGCTGAAGTAGCTGCGCTCGATGTCTTGGCCGCGACTGACGTGCCGCCCCCTAAGGAGCTGGTGCGTGCCGTTCCGGCGGCCGTGTTTCCGGCTCCCGAGCCGCTACCGGATCCAGCCGAGGAAGCACCTCCAAAGCCGGAGCTGCCGCTCCCCCCAGCGCCACCGCCGCCGATTCCGCCACTGGTGCTGCCAAGCCCACCGGTAAGGGAAGACTCCTGCTTCTTTCCGGAACCCTTGGGCCGGCCCCTTCTTCCCCGTGGGGCGCCGCCACCGAAGAGATCCTCTTCCTCGTCCTCTTCGTCGTCTTCGGTCTCGCTTACGACCGTCGCGTCGGAATCGACTTCTTCGTCGTCATCCGCGTCTTCAGCGCTATCCCACAGGCGATCGCTGTGGTCCTCATTGATCGCCCAGCCGCCATCCTCGTCTTCATCATCGTCGTAGGAACGCTTGCCGCGACTGAAGCCACCGATATCGTCCGGTTCGTCGTCGTCCGCAAAACGCAATGGCTCCACTGGTTCACCGCTCGGCATTAGTCCTCCCATAGAATGTCAGCACTCGCACTGAAGTAGCGCGCAATTTTCTGACTTTCGCCCGCTGCACGTCGCGTGCCTTGTGCCTCACCACCGTGAGCTACTCCACATCTGCACACCGAATACAACTCTGGTGCCGCGCCGTCAAGGAGCAATGGCCGGGTGGTTAGCGGGATCCGGTGGTTTGGGTAGCTCCGCGACTCGTGATCACGCGGACCAGCGCGTCGTAAACACTCGGGTCGAACTGCTTTCCGGTGTCTGCACGCAGGTGGTCGAGGGCTGCGAGCGGCTCCATGGGCGCGCGGTACGCGCGCTTTGAGGTGAGAGCATCGAAGGTGTCGGCGGCGCAAAGGATTCGGGCACCCATCGGGATCGCTTCTCCCGCCAGGCCGAGCGGATAGCCGTCTCCGTCCCAGCGCTCGTGGTGGTGCTCGACGTATTTGAGCGGCTGCTTGATGTGAAAGAGGGGCGCGAGGATGTCGAGTCCGATCTGCACGTGCCGCTTGACGTGCTCGAACTCCTCGGCGGTGAGCTGGCTTGGCTTGTTCAGGATGTCCTCGCGTATGCCGATTTTCCCGACATCGTGGAGGCGGCCGGCGATTCTGAGGTCCTCGCATACGGTTTCCTCGAGCCCGAGATCCTGAGCGAGCTGGCCGGCCAGCTCGGCTACGCGCTGTGAATGACCCCGCAGATAGAGATCCTTTGCCTCCATGGCGTTGATGAGAGTCTCGGCGATACCGATCGACATCAGTCGCAAAGATTCCTTTTCTCGCTCGAGCTCCGCGGTGCGGAGCGCGACTTCCTCGCGAATGAGCTTGTCGAAACGGCGCTTCTCCATCTGCTCCGCGCGTTTGTGCAGGGCGCGGTCGACGGCCTGGTGCAGATCGGCCAGCTCGACCGGCTTCATCAAGTAGTCGGAGGCGCCGGACGACAACACCTCTGTTGCGGTCGCCGCATCGTTTACGGCGGTCAACATGATAATGGCGAGATCCTGATCTCGTTCCCGCGCCCGAGGGACGACCTGGACTCCCGTCAGGCCAGGCATGCGCACATCGCAGAGCATGAGCGAGAAAGACTGCTTACCTAGAATTTCGAGAGCCTGGTCGCCGGATCCCGCGATTTCGACTTCATAGCCGCGCGAGCGCAAGAATTTGCGCAGGGCGAGGCGGATTGTCTCCTCGTCGTCGACGATCAGGATTCGGGTCATGTATTTTCGGTGCAAAGCGGGAGGATAATAGTGAACGTCGTTCCGACTTCGGGAGTGCTTTCGACTGAGATCGTCCCTTCGTGCGCCTGGATGATGCCGTAGCTCACACTGAGTCCCAGTCCGGTTCCCTCACCGGGACCTTTGGTGGTGAAGAAAGGCTCGAACACCCGCTCGCTCACAGAGGCCGGCATTCCGTGTCCCGTATCCGAGATCACGATCTGCACGATCCCCTGTTTGCGGCGCGTGAGTAGCGACAGATGGCGGAGCTGCGACTGCTCCATCGCGGATTCGGCGTTCACGAGGAGATTGAGAAGGACCTGCTGCAGCTTCTGCTCGTCGCCACGAACCTGCGGATTCGACTCGTCGAGATGCATGTGAACCTCGATGCCGCTCGACCGGGAAGCGAGCGAGCGAAGACGCACCGTGTGCTTGACGATGGTGTTGACGTCGACCACTACATCGCGAGCGTCCGTCTTGCGGGCGAACAGGAGCAGGTCGCGAATGACTCCGATCGCCCGATCTGCTTCGCGCTTTATGAGACTCACCGACTCGAACTGTTCCGCCTGCAGCTCGTCCTCGAGGAGAAGCTGGGCAAAGGTGGAAATGCCCGTCAGCGGGTTGTTCAATTCGTGCGCAACGCCGGCGACCAGCTCGCCAATGGCAGCGAGCTTTTCGGTACGTCCCAAATGCTCGGCGACCTTTCGCTCCTCGGTCAGGTTTCGGACGCCGATCACGAGTCCGACGATATTCTCGTTGGCATCGCGAATGTGGCTGAGCGTCACCGCGGCGGGAAACTCAGTGCCGTCCTTTCTCCGGTGGACGTGCTCACCGGTCCAGCGGCTCTTGTCGGGGGGAATAGAGGGAATCGTCTGGCGATGCGCGGGCGCCGACTCGACGACGAAATCATCTACGGAAAGCCCGGCGATATCACTGGGGTCGTAGCCGTATTCCCTGATGGCCGCGCTGTTGGCGTATTGCACCTTCGTGTCAACGCCGAGTATGAGCACCGGCTGGTCCATGGTTGCCAGAGCGGCGGCCAGCGTGCGCTCGCGCGCATGCGTTCGCTGTTCGTCTTCACTCAGAATCAGCACATCGACGGCGAGCGCCACGGCGGGTGCGAGCCGAAGCAAAGCGTCAACGTTGGGGCCAGCCCGCAATTGCGACGTCTCCGATGTGACGATCAGAACACCCAGCCTTCGGTTGCTGGCGATGAGCGGGATGGTGATCGCCGGCTCCTCAGGGATCCGATCGGGGGTGTGCGACTTCTCACGGAGATTTTCCACGAACGTCGGCTCTTCTGTTGCCCAGGCGGCGCGAACCGAGCTCTCCTCGACTGGCGCTGCCAACCCTTCCATCTGCTCGCAGGTGCCGCTGGCGGCAACGCACACAATGGTGCGTCCATCGGGCGAAAGAATGCCGATAGCCTTTCCGCTGGACGGAACCACTCCCTCGAGGATCTTGAGAATATTGTGGCTCGCCTCGGCGACAGTCACTTTGCGTAAAGCAAGACGCGCTATCTCGGCGGCGGCTTCAGTCTGCCGCTGCTCACTGCGCTGCGCGTCGAAGAGCCGCGCGTTCTCGATCGCGACGGCGGCCTGGCGCGCGATGAGCATGATGAGGTCGAGATCGTGCGCGTCGTACGCGTTTCTCTTGTACGACAAAACCTGCATTACGCCGACGGTCCGGTCATGGTAGGTGAGCGGTGCCGTGATCTCGCTTTGCACTTCCCGCTTGGAAGCGACCTGGAAAATCGTTCCGGTCCACCAACGCTCCGGCTTCGAGGAAACGATGGGAAGGGCCGTCTGGAACACCTTCGCGATCGTCTCGGTTCCGTTGGGGAAATCGAGGACGCCCTCTCCCGCGCGCTCTTCGGAGTCGACGATGATGCAGTGCGCGTTGAACTTCTCGAAAAGCGGATCCGCGATCATGAGAGCGAAGCAGGGAGCATCGACCACCGACGCGACCGCCTTGTATATCTCGCGGTAGGCTTCGTTCAGCGATATCGTTGCGGAGATGGCCTGCTGCACCGTCGCGACCGCCGCGAATCGCGCGGCGCGGCGCTCCAGCTCGGCGACCAGCTCAGTCGTCAACGAACTCCACTGTCACCGGGCGCGTTATGACGCCGGCCTTCACGCCTTCGTCCAGGAAGAGCCGGATGGCGGCGCGTCCGCGCTCGCCGTAGTCGAGCGTCCAGTCGTTCACGTACATCCCGACGAACGTGTCGGCTTTGCTGCGATCCAGCCCGCGCGCGTAGCGCATTGCGTGATCGAGCGCGTTTTTCCTGTGGTCGAGCCCATACGCGATGCTCTCGCGAAGATGGCGCGAGACCTTTTTCTGGATGTCGCGCGGCATGTCCTTCCGGATGACGTTTCCGCCGAGTGGCAGCGGAAGCCCGGTCTTCTCGAACCACCACGCGCCCATGTCGGCGACGAGGTGAAGTCCGTCATCCTTGTACGTGAGCTGGCCTTCGTGGATCAGGAGTCCCGCATCGACATCGCCGCGATTGACTGCCTGCTCGATCTGGTCGAAGGGTACCGCGACCGGAATGAAGTCCGGCTGGAACAGTCTGAGCGCGAGATACGCGCTCGTCATCATGCCCGGAACCGCGATGCGCTTACCCCTTATGTCGTCGCGGGTCATAGGCTGTTTCGCGACCAGCATCGGCCCGTAGCCATCGCCCATCGATGCCCCGTGAGGAAGCAGCGCGTATTGATCGGAAAGGTATGCGTAGGCGTGAATCGAGACCGCCGTTACATCGAGCTCTCCGCGCATTGCCCGGCCGTTCAGAGTTTCGATGTCCTGGAGCTCGTGGACGTAACTGATTCCCTGAGTATCGATCTGTCCGTCGGCGAGCGCGTAAAACATGAATGCATCGTCCGAGTCCGGGCTGTGAGCGAGATGAATGGTGCTGGATGAAGTCATGATTTTATTCCAAGGCTTTTCCGAGCCTGCTGTAATGCGTTCGTGATGTCGTCCTGGTGCCGCACGTATTCATCCCGCTTCATCGCCAGCTCCGCCTTCTGCGCGGCGATGAGGCTGCGTTCGTATGAGTGAAGCTTCGTGGTGTCGCCGGCAAGAGCGGCGAGACGAGCTTCCAGAATCAGTCCCAGCAGGTGATTCGGATTGTCGCGCAGGATGGTATCGGCCTGGGCTTTTGCGAGCGGAAGCGCTCCGGCGACTTCACCAATCCGTCCCATGTCGTAGCGCTGATCAGCGTTGAGCGGCGCGAGCATTTGATAAGCGGTCAAAGCCATCGGCGCGAAAAACTGGACGCTGTCGACTTTGCCCTGGCCGGCGAGGAGCATCACGCGATTGTAAAGGCGATCGGCGCGCTCTTGTGGCGACAGACTCGAGATGTCTGGTGCGCGGACGGTGGATTGCGCATCGGTCGAGACTCCACGGTCGTCGAGTCCAACCTGAGGTAACGCATTTTGTGAACCGTCGACGGCACTCCCACGACGGGCATTGAAGCCGCGCCCGGCAGCCATGGCGAAGAGAGCGAGAAAGGCCAGCGCAGCGACAATCCAGGGAAGAGCGTTAGTTCTCGATTCGCGTGATGCAGCTTGAGTCGAGCCCACAGGTGTGCCGCAGCGGTGGCAGAACTTGGCGCCCGGGCTCAATTCGGCCGAGCATGATGCGCAGCCGGCGCCTGTCAGAGGGGCGCCACAGCTGGCGCAGAAGCGACCCTCTGCCGCGGCGCCGCAGGATGGACAAGTTGTCGTAGAACCCGAAGAGGGCGACGTCATGCGCTGAAATTACTCAGGCGGCGTCCCATATGCTCGCTGTCCCCAGCCGAAAGCCGACTGCCCCCAGCCGGTAGTCTTCAGTGGTAGTTAGACCGGGAAGAGCATCTCTCTGTACTTGGGGAGCGGCCAGTAATCGTCTCCGACAGAAAGCTCCAGCGCGTCGCAGACTTTTCGTACTTCCGCCATCGTGTCCGCTCCTTCCGAGGTCAGCATCTCTGCCTGGGCTGGCGGGTCTTCGTGCTTTGCCTCGGCGCGAGCGATGACATCGCTCAGATCCTCGCGAAATTCCTGGAGCTCCTGTACCAGCTCGCCGACCTGATTTGCGGTTGTCACCTGGGGTATCACAGCAATGCCAGCTTCCTTCGATCGTGAAGCGGAGTCGGAGAGCTGTCCGAGGTAGGCGTAGGCCGCGGGAATCACCATGGTGTCGACCATCTCGCGCATGGTGTGCAGCTCGATGAGCATGTCCTTCACGTACCGCTCTACGCGGACGTGGTAGCGCGACTCGAGCTCCTCTTTCGTGAGGACGCCCATCTTGTTCAGGAGCGCTCGCGATTGCTTGGAGACGAGCTCCTTGAGTGCTTCCGGCGTGCGGCGGAGATTGGGGAGGCCGCGTTTCTTCGCTTCCTTGACCCAATCCTCAGAATAGTTGTTGCCCTCGAAGCGGATCGCCGCGGTGTCCTTGAACACTTCGCGCACGACCTTTAGCACAGCATCGTCGACAGACTTCGTTTTCTTGAGAGTCTCGCGCAACGAATCCGTGATCTCACCGATCGCATCGGCGACTACAGTGTTGACGAGGGCGACCGGGAAAGCGATCGACGCCGATGATCCTACGGCGCGGAATTCGAACTTCTGTCCGGTGAAGGCGAATGGAGAGGTGCGGTTGCGGTCCGTGTTGTCCTTCTGAACTTCCGGCAGCTTCGCGACTCCCAGCTTGATCATCTGCTGTTCCGCGGTTTCCGAGCCCTTTCCGGCGGCGATCTCCTCGATGACGCGCGTAAGCATCTCGCCCATGAAAACGGAGATGATCGCGGGCGGAGCCTCATTGGCTCCGAGGCGGTGCTCGTTCCCCGACGTCGCGATTCCCGCCCGTAGAAGACCTGAATGCTTGTGCACTCCCTTGAGCACCGCGGCGAGGAAGACGAGGAAGCGAATGTTCTGGTGCGGTGTCTTGCCCGGCTTGAGCAGGTTCAATCCATCGAGCTCCGGAGAATCAGCGATGACGGACATCGACCAGTTGCAGTGCTTGCCCGATCCGTTGATTCCGGCAAAAGGCTTCTCGTGGAGGAGTGCCTGCAGACCGTGCCTGAGCGCTACGCGGCGCAGCGTCGCCATCACCAGCTGGTTGTGATCGACGGCGAGGTCGGTCTCCTCGAAGTACGGCGCCATCTCGAACTGGCAGGGGGCGACTTCGTTGTGGCGAGTCGTGATCGGCACTCCGAGCTTGTACAGCTCGTATTCCGCTTCGGAGATGCAGCCCTGAATGCGCTCGGGAATTCCGCCGAAGTAGTGGTCTTCGAGCTGCTGCCCGCGCGGGGGCGGCGCGCCGATGAGAGTGCGGCCACCCATCACCAGGTCGGGGCGCATCGCGAAGTGCGCGCGATCGATGAGGAAGTATTCCTGTTCTGGACCGAGAGTGGTAAAGACTCGCTGCACTCCCTTGTCGCCGATGAGACCGAGCAGCTCGATTGATTTCTGGGAGAGGATGTCGGAGCTGCGAAGCAGCGGGGTCATCTCGTCGAGCGCTTCACCGTTGTAGCCGATGAACACCGACGGGATGCAGAGTGTGCGTGAGCCGGTCGACTCCATGATGAAAACCGGACTGGCGGGATTCCACGCGGTGTAACCGCGCGCTTCCCATGTGGAGCGAAGTCCGCCGGAGGGGAAGCTTGATGCGTCGGGCTCGCTCTGAATCAGCTGCTCGCCGCTGAACGACTCCATCGGCTGCCGGTTGTCGTCGAACGCGAAAAACGCGTCGTGCTTCTCGGCTGTGAGTCCCGTCTGCGGCTGGAACCAGTGTGTGAAGTGCGTCACCCCGCGCGCTACCGCCCATTCCTTGATCACTTGCGCCACAACGGGAGCAATCGCGAGGTCGAGTTTTTTGCCATGTCTGATGGAAGCGGCGAGACTCGAGAAGACTTCCTTGGGAAGCCTGTCGCGAAGCTGGCGGACCCCGAGGGTGTTGATGCCGAAGTACTGGGACGTGGGTCCGGGGATTCCGTCCGCGTTGAAGCCCGGCGCGAGCCTGGGCTCGCGGCTCGAGATGTCGTTCAGAAGAGCTTTACGCGGGGTGATGGCTGCCGTCATGGGGTATCCGCTCAATTGAGATGTTAGCCAGAAAATGCACATTCGGCATATTTATGTGATCAAATTGGCTCATTTCGCAATCTGATGCAAGGAATAGGTGCCATTTCATGTAAGATTTGCAATAAACTCGCTACGGGACTACGTTCAGGCCATGCCCCGCCATCGCTCCCGGATTCCCGACACCGCAGGTGCTTCAGCTCAGGAAATCCTGGATCTCGCTACTGCCAACAACATCCGCTTCCTCAGACTGCAATTCACGGACATTCTGGGAATCAACAAGAACGTCGAGATCCCCGCTTCGCAATTCGAAAAGGCGTTGGCGGGGGACATCATGTTCGATGGCTCGTCGATCGAGGGGTTCGTCCGGATCGAAGAGTCGGACATGCTGCTCGCACCGGATTTCAGCACCTTTCAGATATTCCCCTGGGGTGACGAGAAGAACCGAGTCGCGCGGCTGATCTGCGACATCAACACTCCTGATGGTAAGCCGTTCGCGGGAGATCCGCGTGGCGTCCTCAAGAAAATGCTCGCTCGGGCAGCCAAGCTCGGCTACACGATGAACGCCGGGATGGAAGCAGAGTTTTTCATGTTCAAGCCGCGGGCGGACGAGGAGCCGTCGACAATTACCCACGACGTGGGATCGTACTTCGATCTCGCGCCGGCAGACCTGGGCGAAGATGCGCGACGCGCGATAGTCGACGTCCTCGAGCGGATGGGATTCGAGGTTGAAGCGGCGCATCACGAAGTCGCGCACGGTCAGCACGAGATCGATTTCAGATACGCCGAGGCGCTGAAGACGGCGGATAATATCACGACGTTCCGGTTCGTGGTGAAATACGTCGCCCGTACGTTCGGGCTCACCGCGTCGTTCATGCCGAAGCCGATCTTCGGGCAGAATGGGAGTGGAATGCACACTCACCAATCGCTGTTTCGGGGAAAGGAAAACGCATTCTGGGACGAGAGCGCGGAATGGCAGCTCTCGAGCGACGCGCTGCACTACATCGGTGGGCTGCTGCGGCACGCGCGCGGGTTTACCGCCATCACCAACCCTCTCGTCAACTCGTACAAGCGGCTCGTGCCCGGCTACGAAGCACCGGTGAACGTCGCGTGGTCGATGCGGAACCGGTCCCCGATGATTCGCATCCCCGACCGCCGAGGCGCGGGGACAAGGATCGAGCTGAGGATTCCGGATCCCGCGGCGAACCCATATCTCGCCCTCGCGGTGCAGCTGGCGGCGGGACTTGACGGCATCGCCACCAAAGCGGACGCGCGAGAGCCGGTGAACACCAATATCTGGGAGATGTCCCACCGCGAGAGACGTCGTTTGAGAATCGACGACCTACCTCACAATCTCGAAGAGGCCTGCAACGAGTTCGAGAAGGATGATGTGATCACCGAGGCCCTCGGCGAGCACATCACCACTCAGTTTCTCGCGGCGAAGCGCCTCGAGTGGCAGGATTACATCACCCAGGTCTCACAGTGGGAGCTGGACAGTTATCTCGCCAAGTATTGACCGCAGTCGTGCTGCCAG
>JBBQAV010000070.1:0-13913 GCA_038316775.1 Gemmatimonadales bacterium
TCCTCGAGGCTCGGCGCGTACCCAACGAAAGTGTCAGCCGAAGCGACACGCTTCACGGGCGCATCGAGCCACGCAAAGCACTCGTCGGCGATCGACGCAGATATCTCGGCGCCAAACCCCCACGACAGCGAGTCCTCGTAGGCAACGATGACGCGCGAGTTTTTCTTCACCGATTCAAACACCGTCTCTCGATCCCACGGACTCAGAGTGCGAAGGTCGATCACCTCGACGGAGATTCCGTTGTCCGCGACCGCGTTCGCGGCCGTGAGCGCGCGCTGGACCGTCGCGCCGTAGGTAACGACGGTCACGTCTGTCCCCTCACGCACCACCTTGGCCTTGCCGAACGGGATCATAAAATTGGGCCCGGGATACGCCGATTTGTTGTACGTCTGCCGGTAGAGATGCTTGTGCTCGAGGAATAGCACCGGGTCGTCACACCTGATCGCCGTCCGCAGGAGTCCGTTCGCGTCAAGCGCAGTCGCCGGACAAACCACGCGCAGCCCCGGGCAGTGCGTGAAGATCGACGCGCCCGTCTGCGAATGGTAGATCGCGCCGCGGATGTAGCCGCCGTAAGTCGTTCTCACGACGACCGGAGCGGAGAAATTGTTGTTCGATCTCCAGCGCATCGTCGCCAGCTCGTTGCGAAGCTGCATGTACGCGGGCCAGATGTAATCGAAGAACTGGACCTCCACGATTGGCTTGAACCCGCGAAGCGCCAGCCCGATCGCGCGTCCCACAATGTTCGCCTCCGCCAGCGGCGAATTGTAAACGCGCGCTCCCCCGAATTCCTTCTGAAGACCCCATGTGACCTTGAAGACTCCGCCTTTGCCTTTGACCTTGCCGAGGTGTTCTTCGCGCGACACGTCGGCAACGTCCTGGCCGAAGACGAGAATCTTCTGGTCGCGGCGCATCTCATCCTTCATGCACGCGTTCAGCAGGTCGACCATCGTAGTCGGCTCACCGGAGAACTGGGGATCGTCCTCCGTGTCGAACTGCTCGCTCGTCGGATCGACATCTGGTGAATAGACGCCGAAATAAACAGTCTCCGGACCGGGTTGAGGCTGCGCGAGCGCATCGTCAGTCGCGGCGAGGACGAGCGTGTCTATCTCTTCCTGGATCTCCTTTAACTCTGCTTCCGTAGCGTGCCCTTCGCTGACGAGCCATTTCGGGAACTGCGTCACCGGATCGCGGGCGGCATCGGCTTCGCGCTCCGCGGGCGGACGGTACATCGTCTCGTCGTCGGACAGTGAGTGCGAATACGGACGGATCACGCGCGCGTGCACGAGTGCCGGTCCCTTTCGCTGCCTCGCGTATTCGGCGGCGCGATACATCGTATCGTAGCTGGCGAGCAGATCGCAGCCGTCGACTTCCTCGATGAAGAAGTTGGGGAAGGAGCGAACGAGCTTGGACACATTGCCGCCCGCGGTATTCACTTCCACGGGGACTGAGATCGCGTATCCGTTGTCCTCCACCAGATACACGACAGGCAGCTTCAGATTCGACGCGGTGTTGAGCGATTCCCAGAATTCACCTTCGCTCGTCGTGCCTTCTCCGGTCGAGATGAACACGACCTCGTCTTTCTGGAATCCGTCGGTAATGTTGAGCAGCTTCGCGCGGAGCGATGCTTCCGCGGATCCAACGCCCTGCAGGAACTGAGTCCCGGTCGGCGACGAAGCCGAAACGATGTTGTAAGTCTTGTGTCCCCAATGGCTTGGCATCTGGCGGCCGCCGGAAGCCGGATCCACCGCGGCTCCCACAGCCTCATAAAGCATCTCGGCAGGCGTCACGCCGAGCGAGAGGCAGAGGGCGCGATCGCGATAGTAGGTATAAAACCAGTCGTACGCCGGCTTGAGGATCATCCCCGCGGCGGTCAGAATGGCCTCGTGGCCGGCGCCCGAGATCTGGAAGAAAATCTTGTTCTGACGTTTTAGCTGGACTTCCTTGTCATCGAGCTTCCGGGAGAGAAGCATGTTGCGGTAGGCAGCGACGAGCTGCTCTGTCGACAGGCTGGCGCTGGGGGAATCTGCGGACGGTTTGCGATCGGGGAGCGTTCTGGTTGCCATGATTCTCCGGCGGGCTGTCGAGCGTTTCTCCTTCCAAAAATAGCAGGTAACGCGCCTGGGGGGCTACGCGGCTTATCCATGGAAGGCCTGCTTTGTCGGCCGCCTCGACAACCTCCAATCAGGCTGGCCAGCTTCGTGCCCGACCGTTGAATCCCAACAGGAGGGAAGCCACGTGATGACTAGATCGATTCAGCTTTTCGGGGTGATGTTGATTCTGGCCGCCTGCACCCAGGGAACGCCGGGCGCGCCTTCCAAACCAACCGGTGACAACGGCAAGATCGTTTTCACCGGGGACCAGAAAACCGACTGGGCTCAGATCGTCGCGCTGGAAGACCAGGCGAACGCGCTCGTCAAAACAGAGGGATGCACATCACCTTCCGAATGTCGGACGGCTCCCGTCGGATCCAGAGCGTGCGGTGGTCCGCGATACTATTTGGTGTACTGCTCGCGCACGACTGATTCAGCGGCGCTTTACCGCAAGCTCGATGCTGTATCCGCTGCCGAACGCGAGTACAACACGCACTACAAGCTCGTCTCGACGTGCGAGTTCAGATTGCCACCGAAGGTCGCGCTCAGCGGCGGGTCCTGCCAGGCTCAGTAATCCACTGGCCTCAGGTAGGACTCTCCAATACCAGTAGGACTGAGAAGGGCGACAGTGGGAAGCTTTCTCTTCCAGTGCGTTCCCGCGAGACGTTTGCGAACCAGCTCGACTTTATCGGGATCGAAGCCCCGCGCCACGAGTGACGACGGGCTATAGCCGCTCACCAGCCAGCTCAGAATCTTGTCCGCCTCGGCGTAGCTGAGTCCGAAATCACCCTCGTCCGTCTGCCCTTCGATCAGATCAGCCGATGCTGGCTTCTGCACGATCACACTTGGGACGCCAAGGAATTTTGCCAGCTCCCACACCTGGGTTTTGAAGAGATCGCCGAGGGGATTGATGGGTGGCGAATCGTCGGCGTGCCAGGTGAAATAACCGAGCAGTCTCTCGGTCTTGTTTCCGGTGCCGACGGGGAGCGCCTTGAATTTCGCCGACTGATCGAACAGGACGATCATCCGCTCGCGCGCCATCACGTTGCCCCTTCGGCCCGGATCGGCGTCGGGCTCGTTGGCGAGGTAGCCATCGACCGCGGGCGAAATATCGATAGTGCGCGACTGAACTCCGAGCGCGTCGATTACGAGCTGCGCGTGGGCGAGGGATTCCGGATTCGACGTGCGATAGGGCATGCGCACTGCGACCACGTTCTCGGGGCCCAGCGCCTTGGCCGCCAGATAGGCGGTGACTGCGGAATCCACTCCGCCGGAGACTCCAACAATCGCCTTCCCGAAATCGCGACGCTCGAATTCCTCCTTGAGGAAAGAGACAAGCCACCCCGCGGTCAGCTCCGGATCGATCGAGAGAGGTGGCGGACCGCCGGGCGAATCGGGAACACGCACGACGGGAATGGGGTTGGTGCCATTGCGGCGCGCGTCGGCCTCCGTCTCCTTCTTTGAACGCTTTGCCGGACGCGGCTGGCCGCCCTCTCCGCGCCGATTTGCCGGGGTCAGCGGTCCGCCCTCGGCCGGCTCGTCGTCGTAGCTCAACGCGAGCCGCTCCCCGGACTGAATGCGGTCAACCGTGCGCATCAGGTGAGGCATCATCGTCTGCAGATCCGTGAGCAGCGGCACATCTGTCCGCGCGCGCGTGAGATCGTGTGGATCGAGGGTGATCGTCAGCAGCGACTCGTCCCATAGCGGGGCCTGCGCGCGGACGTCGCCATGCGGTCCGCAGACGATGGAGCCGCCGGAGAAAGTCTTTCCTCCTTCGGTTCCTACCAGATTCACGAGCGCCACGAATACGCCGTGCTCCTCGGCGATGTCGCGCGCAAGTCGCTCCCACCGCTTGAGATTCGCGGGAATCGGCCCTTCGTCTTCCCGCGGCCAGACTCCGCGGGCTGGAGATGCGGAAACGACAAACAGCATTGTCGCGCCGTCCAGTGCCGCGACCGTTCCGGTGAGGCTGTGCCAGGCATCCTCGCAGATCAGCATCGCGGCGCGGCCCCACTGCGTGTCGAACGCGCGCACCTCGAATCCGCGATCGACGAATCTTTCCTCGTCAAACAGGCCGTAAGTGGGAAGGAAGAGCTTGCGATGGACGTGCGTTATGACGGGCTTGTCGCCTCCCAGTGTCACATATAGCGCACTATTATAGAAGGCGTTGTTCCAGACCTCGTAGAACCCAATGCAAACATCGAGGGGCCGCGGTGTAGTAACTGCGTTGGTGTATTGCGTCTGGAGGTCCCGGGCGAAGGCACCGGCTGTAAGGGCGACATCGCGTACGCCCCCCTCGAGGAAATATCCGGTGAGCGCAGTCTCGGCGAAGACCGCGACATCGGTACGCGGCTCGAGGGAGTCTATCTGCGAGAAAATACCGGCCAGACGGGCGAGGTTTGCAGCATAGTCGCCCTTTCGCGGCTTGAGCTGAACTACGACGAGATGAATAGATCGATCCATCCATCTGAAGTTGCCATGGCGCAGAGGTACAATCAACCGTTGCGCGCGCTGGTGCTGGCTGCGTTTCTGCTTGCGCCGGCGCTATCGGCTGCGCAGCAGCCCAAGCCAGCCGACACCGAGGCCTGGACGATAGTTCCGATGCCCCAGGCATCGCTGGTCTTGGCGCGCGACGGAACGCTCATCGGCGAGATCGGAAAGGAGATCCGCACCAGCGTCTCGATCGGCTCTCTTCCGAAGTACCTGCCGCACGCATTCGTCGCAGTGGAAGATCACCGGTTCTATCAGCACGACGGCGTCGACGTCGTCGGCATTGCCGGCGCCCTCAAGGACAACATCTTCGGCGAGCGACGCGGGGCGAGCACCATCACGCAGCAGCTCGTCGGCAACATGCATCCGACGCTCATCGACCGCACCGACAGGAGCCTCGGCAGAAAAATCGCCGAGCAGAACGCGGCGCGCGAGATGGAGAAGCACTACAACAAGGAACAGATACTCGAAGCGTATCTGAATCAGATTCCGTTCGGACACGGATGGTACGGTGTAGAGAGCGCGGCCCGTCACTATTTCGGAAAAAGCGCCTCGAAGCTCTCGCTGCCGGAAGCGGCGGCGCTTGCGGCGATGCCCAAGGGCCCTGCGCTTTACGATCCGCTCAGGTATCCGGATCGCGTGCAGCAGCGCCGCAACGTCGTGCTCTCTCTGATGGCCGATCAAGGGTACATCACACGCGATCAGGCAGCAGTAGCGAAGGCCACGCGGCTCGTGACCACACCCAATGGCGGATACTCTGCATACTCGCCCTGGTTTGTGGATGTAGTGCGAGTCCAGGCTCAACGTGCGGGAATTCCGGTCAGTCAGGGCGGATACCGCATCTACACCAGTCTTGATCCCATCCTCCAAAACGCGGCGACGGCTGCCTTGCGAGAGGAGACGGCGGCAATCGAGTCACAACCGGACTATGCGCATCCGAAGTACGTCGCCAGCACGACGACACCCAAACAGAACCGCACGACCGATTACCTGCAGGGAGTAGTGGTCGCGCTCGATCCGACGTCCGGAGATGTCCGCGCGCTGGTGGGTGGGCGCGATTACACCGAATCGCAATTCAACCGCGCAGTGGACGGCAAGAGGCAGCCGGGATCCGCCTTCAAGCCGATCGTATACGCGGCGGCGATCGCCGACAGCATCACGGCCAACACGATGTTCGCGGATACGGCGCTGACGATCAGCCTCCCCAATGGAACTGTCTACCGGCCGGCCAATTCGGACGGCCAGTTTCTCGACCAGATCACGCTTCGGGAAGCCTTGGCCAGGTCGCGCAACATCGTCGCTGTAGAACTTGGTATGAAGATCGGGATGGACTCGATTGCGAATCTCGCCCACCGAATGGGTGTGGAGTCCAAGATCTCGCTGTACCCGTCCAGCGCCATCGGTGCGTCCGTCGTTCAGCCGCTCGATCTCATCGCGGCGTATACCACTTTCGCGAATCTCGGGACGCCAGTGGAGCCGCGTTTCATATACCGCGTGCAGGACAGAACCGGCAAGGTAGTGTTGTCCCGCGACGTGCGTGCGCTTCCGCCGGCGCTCGATCCGCGCGTGACATACGTCGTGCGTGATATGATGCGCGACGTGATCGAGCACGGGACTGCCGCGGTCATTCGCCGCTTCCTGCCGGCGTCGATTCCGGTGGCAGGCAAGACTGGTACGACGAACGACAATTCGGATGTCTGGTTCATCGGACTCACTCCGGACCTCGTCGCGGGCGTCTGGTTGGGCTTCGACAAGCCGGCCTCCATCGCACCCGGCGCGGGCGGGGGCACGCTCGCCGCGCCGGTATGGGGGAAAATGGTCGCGCGTTATTACGCCGCGAAGCCGGAGATTCTCACCTCCCGTACCGCCGAGCAGTGGCAGCCACCAGTCGGCGTGGTATTCGGCGACGTCGATCGCGCGACGGGCGAGCTCGCTACAGATCAAACGCCGCCAGAGCGCCGCTACACCGAGTATTTCGTCGAGGGCACGGAGCCGCCGTCGCTGCGCGCCGATCCGTGGAAAGTGTTTGGCTGGGGGCCGATCATCTTCTAGGATTGTTCCGCTCTGCGTAGAAAAACGAAGAACTGCAACTGAACAAGTCGTGAGCCGATAGCTCGAAAGCTTCTGGCTCTTAGCCTCACTACATCGGGACGTCACTAAGTGCCCTTCCTGACACAATCAACTGCTTGTGCCATCACGCCAGTTGGTGGCGTCCCGATGTTCTAAGGCTAAAAGCTAGAAGCTTTCGAGCTATCGGCTCACGACTTGTTCAGTTGCAGTTGCAGCTGGAGTCGCCTACGCGACTTCCATCATCTCGAGTGGTGGCGCTTGCTCGCCAGGCTCCGCCGGCACGAGCGCGATCCGCAGCACTTCGTTGAGAGTCTCCACCGGATGGAACGAGAGCACTTTGCGCACTTCCTCCGGCACATCCTCGATGTCGGCCTCATTCCCCTTCGGGATGATGATCGTCTTGATCCCCGCCCGGTGAGCGCCGAGTACCTTTTCCTTCAGCCCACCAATCGGCAGTACACGGCCGCGCAACGTGATCTCTCCGGTCATCGCAACGTCCGGACGCACCGGCCGGTCCGCCATCTCCGACACGAGCGCAGTCGCGATCGCAATTCCGGCTGACGGACCATCCTTTGGAATCGCTCCCGCGGGCACGTGGATGTGTGCTTCGATCGCGCCCAACCGGTCGCGTGGGATTCCGAGCTTCGCGGCGTTGTTCGTCGCGTAAGTGAAAGCCGCGCGCGCCGATTCCTTCATCACATCGCCCAACTGGCCGGTGAGAATCAGCGACACCGGACCGCCAGGACCAACCTGCGTCGTGGCGTCTGCCTCGAGGCTGCCGTAATACCGCCGAATCGAAGCCTCGACGAACATTATGTCGCCGCCCATCGGCGTGTAGTACATGCCGGTCGCGATTCCAACCTCACTCTCGGGCAGCGCATGCTCCGGATGGACCCGCGGCCTGCCGAGCAGCTCTCTCACAGTGTCGGCGTCGACCTTGTGCTCGACTTCTTCGCTCGATGCAAACTTGCGCGCGAGCTTCCGCGCCACCGCGCCGATCTGACGCTCGAGCTGTCTCACTCCACTCTCGCGAGTGTAGCTTGACACGACGGACATGATGGCGTCTTCGGTGAAAGTTATGTCCTTGCCGCTGAGACCCGATTCCTCGAGCTGACGCGGCAGCAGATACTTCTTCGCGATCTCGGCCTTCTCCTTCTCGGTGTAGCCCGCGAAGTCGACGACTTCCATTCTGTCGAGCAGCGGGCCCGGAATGTTCTGCACAAAATTTCCGGTCGCGATGAACAACACTTCGCTCAAATCGAACGGAATGCCGAGGTAGTGATCGGTGAAGGTGTCGTTCTGCGCCGGATCCAGCACCTCGAGCAACGCGCTCGACGGATCGCCCTGGAACGACGTGCCGAGCTTGTCCACTTCGTCGAGCAGGAAGACCGGATTCTTCGTTCCCGCCTGTTTGAGTCCCTGGATGATTCGACCCGGCATCGCCCCAACGTAGGTGCGGCGATGTCCCCGGATGTCGGCTTCATCGCGAGCGCCACCGAGCGCCACGCGGACGTACTCGCGGCCAAGCGATCTCGCGATCGACTTCGCAATCGACGTCTTGCCGACGCCAGGAGGTCCGATGAAGAGAAGGATGGGACCCTTCGCCATCGCGCGTGACTTCGCCTCTACCTTGTCGGTGATGGGCTTGTCGCTCTTCTCGCCGATGGCGAGCGACGGGGTCGCGTCGTCCTTGTCGGGCAAGAGCCTGGCGGCCGGGACCTCGCCCGTCTTCTCGACTTCGTCCGACAGCTGTGACGCGCGAAGCTGTCTGACAGCAAGGAACTCCAATACTCGATCCTTTACATCCTGGAGGCCGTAGTGATCTTCCTCGAGCACGGTTTCGGCGTGCTTGAGATCGAGCTGATCATCCGACCGCTTGTTCCACGGGAGCTCGGCGATCCACTCCAGGTAGGTGCGAATCACCTGCGCTTCCATCGATTCGCGACCCGCCCGCTCGAGTCTCCCCAGCTCGCGCTCGACTTCAGCGCGCGCATCCTTCGAGAGCTCCAGCTTCGCGAGCTTGTCGCGCAGCTCGGTGATCTCCTTGCTCGAATCGTCGTCGCCGAGCTCCTTCTGGATCGTCTTGAGTTGCTCGCGCAGGTACATCTCGCGCTGGCGCTCTCCAAGCTCCTCCTGAACCTGCGACTTGATGTCTTCCTGCGCTTCGAGCAGGCCCACCTGGCGCTGAACATGGACGAGAATCCGGCGAAGCCGCTCCTCGACGCTCAGCGTCTCCAGGAGTCCCTGCTTTTCAGGAACGGGGAGCTCGATATAGCCGGCGACGAGATCCGCGAAACGGCCGGGCTCGGTCACCGAATCGAGAACCTGGTGAACGACTTCCTCGGGAAGTCCGCGTCGCTCGCCAAGCTCAGCAGCCCGCTCCCGCGTCTCCTTTTGTAACGCTGTGAACGCCGGATCGTTTTCAGTTTGAGGAGTCATCTCCTCAGCCGGAACGGTGACCGCGCTCAGGTATCCGTCTGCTGTAGAATACTGAAGGGCGGTTGCGCGTTGCTCACCCTGCAACAGAAGCTGTACGCCGCCGAGCCCGCGCTGGATCTGACCGATGCGCGCAATGACGCCCATCGAGTACAGAATGTCCGCCGTTGGCTCCTCGGTGTTGTCGCGCTGGGCAACCGCGAAGACAAGACGGTCGCCCTTTAGGGCCGCCTCGATGGCGCGAAGAGTTGAAGGCCTGCCCGCCGCTATCGGCTGGGTAAGGCCCGGGAAAATCACGGTCCCCCGTAACGGGAGAACAGGTAGTGTTTGACGCTGTGCCATTGTCATTCCGTCGACAAGATTCTTATTTAGATACTACTGCGAAGCCCTCCCTTACTGCATCTTTTGCTCTCGTGGATTTACGCCAGCCCGGCACGAATCGCAACACCGGACCTGCTGATTTGACGCGGCCAAATGCCAATTAGTCCAACCGACGAGCTCGGCACACATGTGGCGCAGGTCCTCTCTGCAAACTATGAGCTAGAGGACGAGGTCGGTCGCGGGGGTATGGGAATCGTGTATTGCGCGCGCGACAAGCGCCTGAAGCGCGAGATCGCAATCAAGGTCCTCCCTCCGGAGCTCAGTTTCCGCTCCGACATCCGTCAGCGGTTTCTCCGCGAAGCGGAGACGGCGGCGCAGCTCAATCACCCGAACATCGTTCCGATCTACACGGTCGAAGAGCGCGACAATCTCGTCTACTTCGTAATGTCGTACATCAAGGGCGACAACCTGGGCCAGCGACTCCAGCAGCACGGCCCGATACCACCGGTCGAAGTGCGCCGGATCCTTCGCGAAGTCGCTGACGCACTCGCATACGCGCACAGCCGCAACGTCATCCACCGCGACATTAAACCGGACAACATCATCATCGACGAGGAGACCGGCCGCGCGATGGTGACGGACTTCGGTATCGCGCGCGCCCTCACCGACAGCGGTGACTCGCGCCTTACCGCGACCGGGATGGCAATCGGGACTCCCGCGTACATGTCTCCCGAACAGTCCGCCGGCGACCGCGCCATCGATGGCAGGAGCGACCTCTACTCCCTAGGCGTCGTTGGCTACCAGATGCTGTGCGGACAGCCGCCATTCGTCGCCAGCAATACTCCATCGATGCTCGTGAAGCATCTCTCCGAGCGGCCGATTCCGGTTGACGAGCGCTGGCCCGATCTGCCGCCCGATCTATCGCGGGCCGTCATGATATGCCTGGAAAAGGATCCGGCTGACCGCTTCCCAAGCGCCGCGGCATTTTCCCTGGCCCTGAACGGCGGCGCGATGCCTACGCTTGCCACACGTGCATCGAGCGCCGCTCTTCCACCGGGTGGTCGCCGGGAAATGGGCGAGGCAATCGCCGACGGAATTCGCGAGCGCATCGTCACAGATTCAATGCGCGACCGCTACACGCCTGCGACGCAGGCGCCATATGCCGGCTCCAGCCCGACGGCCGAAGAGCTGAGCAAGTGGAACGCACCGATGGTTGTGTCGTTCCGCCGCAAGCTCGCGCCGTATCTCGCGGTGAATGCGATCCTCGTTCCGATCTCACTGTTCTCCAATCACGATTTCATCGCGCTGACGGTGATCTGGACGGTAGCACTCGCCTTCAAGTACTCGAAGCTGTGGGCAGCGGGCTACGATTGGCGCGATGTGTTCCGCCAGCCGCGCGATCGATTGATCTTCGATGTCGCCGCCGAGACGATCGACGATGCGCGCGCTCTGTTCGACGACAAGAAGCGCGCTGAAGTCCGGGCTCGTGCGCGTTCACGAGGGCAGGGAGGGATGTTTTCTCCGATGGCCCCGCTGCCGGCGATGCAGCCGTTCCAGCCATATCCGAGAGTCGGCGGTCCGACGACGAGTCTCAGCCCGATTCCAGGCGGCGCGCCGGCGCCATTCGCCGATTCACGCTATGGATCCGCCATACGTGAAGCGGAAGGCGACCACCGCGAGATCCATCGGCAGCTTCTCAACATGCCGCCCGACGAGAGAGAGCAGATCCCCGAAGTAGCGTCGTCGGCCGACGCAGTGTTCAGGAGAGTGCAGCAGCTTGCGCTTTCGCTCTCGGACATGGATCGGAGCGCCGGCCGCGACACAGCGGAGAGCGTCGAGAAGGAGATCACGACGCTGGAATCGCAGGCGAATCCGCTCGACTATCGCAACAGCGAAGAGCGCGTGCGCCGCCTCGCGATGCTGCGCCGCGAGCGGCGGGCAATTGCCGAGATCGGGAGAAAGAAGAAAGAGGCGCAGGAGAAGCTGGACGGCTGCCGGCAACTTCTGAGGTCGATGCGGCTCGAGCTGGTTCGCTTCCGCACCGGAGGCCTCCATGCGCAGCCGACCGGCCTCACGATGGTCACTCAACAGGCACAGAGCGTGGTGCGGGAGATGGGATACCTCTCAGACGCCAACGCCGAGCTGAACGCGCTCTGACCTCGGGCGCGCCGCGCTCTCCACCACACGACAATCACTATGAGAATCACACGCATCGGAACGATCGCGTTGTTTTTGCTTTCGGCCGCGTGCGGGCAGCGCGGCGATGCGGAAGCCGAGACCGGGTCGACCAAGCCGACAAATAAAGCGAGTGCGTCTTCGACACGCGCGCGAATCGATTCCGCCCCGCGGCCCGTGGCGCACGTTCCAATCCCGGACACGCTTCGCGGGCTCTACGTGAATCGCTGGGCCGCGCTAGGCAGCAAGCTCGACCGGCTGATCGATGTCGCCAAAACGACCGAGGTGAACGCTCTGGTCATCGACGTGAAGGACGACCGTGGCTTCGTGCTCTATCGCTCCAAGGTGCCGCTCGCGCGCGAGATCGGGGCTGATACCGCCGACGGACATTGGATGTCCGCTTCGAAGCTGCGCGCAGTTCTGGACACGATGACGGCGCATGGCATCTATCCGATCGCGCGCATTGTTGTCGCCAAGGATCCGCTCCTCGCGGAGAAGAAGCTGGACCTCGCCATCAAACGGAAAGCCGATCTCAAGCCGTGGCTCGACAAGAACGGGCATCCGTGGCTGGACCCGCACCACCGCGCCATCTGGCAGTACGCTGCCGATCTCGCGCGCGAAGCGTACCAACTCGGCTTCAGCGAAGTGCAGTTCGACTACGTGCGCTTCCCCGACGAGAAGCGCCTCGTGACGGAGACCATCTATCCGCTGGCGAATGGACGCGTGCGCGCTCAGGTCATCCGCGACCAATTGGGTTTCCTTCGCTCCGCGCTCAAGCCACAGGCGATGCGCGTCACCGCCGATGTCTTCGGTCTTACGGCGACCGACACCACCGACATGGGAATCGGCCAACGGTGGGAGATGTTCGCCGACCAGGTGGACGTCGTGCTGCCGATGATCTATCCATCGCACTTCGCGCGCGGGACCTTCAAGCTGAGGAATCCCAACGCTCATCCCTATGCCACGATCGACAACGCGCTCAAGGACGCAATCGAGCGCAGCAAGGGAATTCCCCGCGCGGCGAAGATCATTCCGTGGTACCAGGATTTTACCCTGGGGGCGCCGCGCTATGGCGCGGCTCAGATTCGCGAGCAGAAAAAGGCCGGATACGACAACGGGTTCCAGAGCTGGATACTCTGGAACCCGAAGAGCAACTACACGCTGGCGGCTCTCGAGCCGCGGCCGTAATCAGCGTTAGTTGCCGCCTTTGCGGCGAGCGTCCATGTCCTCTTTCATCTCGTGGAGATTGTGGTCGAAGACTTTCTGCTGATCGGCGGTGAGGATCGCGCGGATCTCGGCGGCCTGTTGCGTCTGTAGATCCATCATCCTGGTGCGCGTCGCATCGTCCATCGAGCCCGTAGCCTGAGCCGTCTTGCGCAGCTCCAGCTGCTGCGGCAGATACTTCTCGCGGATCGTCTTGACCTGCTCCTTCTGCGCATCAGTCAGAGTGATGTCCTTGAGGAGCCTTCCACCCATTCCGCCGCCACGGCGCATTTCGCCCTGTCCCTGACCTTGCGGTGGGGCGCCCTGGGCTGCGGCGACCGATGTCATGCCAACGCAAAGGACAGCAGTCAGCGTGGCGATGCGAATTGCCTTCATCCTTCTCTCCTGAAATGTGTGTGGGATGCCTGAGCGGCGTCCGATCCTTATACGCCGAAGTGGCCAAAAAGGTTGGTACTGTTCAGTTGCACTCTCCATATCACGTAACACATTGACAGATAATAACTTAAGGCCGCGCCCCTTCCGCCCCGCTGAAAAGGTGCTATTCTTCCCCGCGCGGTTGGCGGCTCATGAGCCTCCGCCGGCGTTGAAATACTGCTCCTTTCCGCTGCCGAGCGCCGCCTTTTGACTGCACCTAGCGCCACCCCCGAAGTAGTCCTGACGCTTCCGACACCCGAGCCAGAGTCACTCACTTTCCCGTTGAGCTGGCTTCTGGAGCACGCGTCGCCCCCAATCAAGTACCGCGCACTCGCCGACGTCGCAAGAACTCCGGACGTGTCCTCGCGCGACGTCGATTGGCTTCCGTATTCGCATCGCCCGGCCATCAAACTTTCGGTAACGCAATCGCGGGATGGCGCGTGGAACGGATCGATCTTGTCGGTGCCGGGCCGCCACGCCACCGACTTCGCCAACATCGGGACGATTCCGGCGGTTCGCCGCCTTGCTGAGTACGGCTGGAGTACCGACTCGCCACCGCTCATTCTGGCGCGGCGGCTGTTGTTCCGACTGCTCGCGGAAGACAACGATCCGGCCTTCACGTTCGAGCTCGGGACGAAGACCAGAGACGATGATCTCGTGCGTCGCTCGCGCGGAGTCTTCAGAGAAGCCGCC
>JBBQAV010000071.1:0-13741 GCA_038316775.1 Gemmatimonadales bacterium
CCCTCCCACTTGGCCGGATCGAGCGCAAACTGATTGGCGGCCAGAGCCTCGGTAAAGAACCGCTCATAAACCGCCCGAAAAAGCGCATCCTTGTCCGGAAATCTCTTGTAGACATTCCCGACCGACACCCGGGCCTCAGCCGCAATCGCCGGAACGGTCGCCCTCTCGAGCCCGTCCCGCTCGAGGACCTTCTCAGCGGCCCGGATCAGCCGCTCCACAGTCTCCCGCCCCCGCCCTTGAACAACGGGAAGTGCGAGATGCTCTGTCACAGAACGATACCAAAGAAAACGCCACACTCCCTCATAAGTGAATCATAGTTCACCCATGTATGAATAGCCATTCACCTTTGAGAGATTGGGCTGTTGCGGGTAGCGGGAAGCAGGCAGCGATCAGCGGGCAGCAGGTAGTCTTCCGTTCACTCAACCCCACCAGCTAACTAAATGCCCAGCAAAGCCTTATCGGTCAGGATGGAAGCCGCCGAGCCTCCCAGGCAGCAAGCACCCACCGTCCTTCCCGGCGGACGTACACTTCGGTAAACCGAACCCCAAATCTGGAAACTCCGCCTGTAGCGGAACGCGTCCGTATGTCCGACCGCCCCATAGCCAACGCCAGCCCGTCGTACACCCTGACCCGGACCCGGCTCGGCGCAATCGACTCATAAACCACCGACCCCTTCCCGATCGTGGAGATGAACTGTTTCCTCGACTGCCGGCTGCGTCCGATATGAACGTAGCTGAGATCATCATCCAGCAAAGTGTCGAGCGCGATAGCGTCACGGTTGATCATCGCCTCGAACCGCTGGCGCTGGGCCAGCCTCACCTCGCTCTCAGCCGTAACCCGGGCAGTCGCGCGGCTAGTCGGCCGCGCGCACGCGCACACCAGAACGAGAAGAAGCAGCCGCGACGACGAGGGCATTGGCCGAGGCGGTCCCTACTTCATCCTGATGTCGATGACGCCATTGCCGTACTGCATTCCGTAGCGAGTAGCGGCATCACCGGTCCCGAGGAACCGGATCTCGTGAATGTGCGTCGTCGTCAGATTTTGCAGAGAGTTGATATTTCCGTAGAACTGGCCGTCTACGAACACAGCCGCGGTCTCGCTCCCCTGATTGTTGATCGAGCTTCGGCCGCGCGACTTGAAGAAGTTCGGCCGCAGCTTGCTGATCACGTCGTACGCGCTCGTCGTTCCCGGCGTCTCGGCCAGCTCGGTCTCAGTGATCAGGTTGAAATCGCGATGCGTGGCCGGCCTGGTGCTCGAGCTCGCGCACGCCATCACTGCCGCGGCCGCCAGGACGTAGAAGGGTTTGATCGACATGACTTACCTGCCTCCCAGTTTTGCCAGAGCCGTCCTGATCAATTCTGCTGCGGGTTTTCCCCCACCGCCAGCATCCAAGGCTCCCCTCACCCCCCGCTCGGCGTCCGCGCTCGAATAGCCGAGCGAAACCAGTGCCCGCATGGCGTCGTCTGCCGCGGCGCTCGCGGGGGCGGCGTTCGTTCCGGTAGACTCGCCGAGCCCGTCGAGCTTGTCGCCGAGATCGAGTATCAGGCGCTCCGCTTTTTTCCGGCCGACCCTCGGCACACTCTGGAGCGTCGGGATGTCCTTTTCCCGAATCGCGCGAATGAGGCGCGTCGCCGACAGCGCCGAGAGCATCCCGATCGCGAGCGAAGGGCCGATGCCGTTCGCAGTGAGCAGCTTCTCGAACAACCTCTTCTCGAATACGCTCACGAATCCAAAGAGCTGCCATGAATCTTCCTTCACCACGAGCGAGGTGTGCACCATCACGTCGTCGCCGACGCGGGGAAGTGTCTCGTACACGCTCAAAGGGATCGTCAGCTCATATCCGACTCCGCCGCTCGTCATAACCTCGAGCTTATCAAGATCCTTCGAGGTGAGCTTTCCTTCGACGCGTCCGATCAAATGTCCGTTCTCCGCATATCAGCCGGCGAAGGCGGAATCACCAAGCCTCGTGCTCGGTCAGCAACAGAATGCGGCCGAAGTCGCATGGCTTCGATCTTGGGCAGATTGGGCATCAGCGCATAAGCGAGCGCTGCTGCAACGCCATCTGCCGCATCGTTCGGCTGCGGCGCCGTCTTCAGTCGCAGCAGCCGCATCACCATGAACTGGATCTGAACTTTAGTCGCCGCTCCCGTGCCAGCAACCGCCTTCTTGATCTCGGCAGGTGGATACTCGCGGATCTCGATTCCGGCGTGCGCCCCCGCGAGCAGAATCACGCCGCGTGCGTGGCCGAGCACCACCGTAGTGCGCACGTTGCGGGCATAGAAGATATCCTCGATTGCGAGAACCGTCGGCTGGTGACGCCGTATGAGCTCGATCACCGCGTCGTGGATCTCGGCGAGCCGCTGAGGAAGTGCGTCGCGCGGCTTGGTCCTGATCACGCCGCACTCGATGAGTGTCAGCGGATTGCGGGCTTCTTTCCGTACTACCCCGTAGCCAGTGACCGCGGTGCCGGGATCGATGCCAAGCACCACGACCGGGGCGGCATCACGCACCGGACATTTGCTCGATGTCCATGTCGAAATTCGCGGAGACCTTCTGAACGTCGTCCAGATCCTCCAGCTCCTCGAGCAGCTTCACGAGCGACTGCGCGTTCTTGCCCTCGATGTGAACCGTGGACTTGGGGATGAACGCCACCTCGGATTCCACGATCTCGATTCCACCCTTTTTGATCGCATCCTCGACCGTGTGCATTCCGTGAGGATCCGTCGTCACGATGTACTGCTCGCCCTCTGCCCTGAAATCTTCAGCGCCGCCATCGAGCGCGACCTCGAGCACGTTGTCTTCATCCACGTACCTGGTGGCGTCGATGTAGATCTGGCCCTTCCGGTCGAACAGATAGGACACCGAATGCGGCGGACCGAGGTTTCCCCCGAGCCTCGTGAGCTTGTGCCGGATTTCGGCGACGGTGCGCGTGGGGTTGTCGCTCAGCGCCGAAATCAGAATCGCGACGCCCCCAGGGCCGTAGCCCTCGTACGTCACTTCCTCGTAATGGATGCCTTCGAGCTCGCCCGTTCCTTTCTTGATCGCGCGCTCGATGTTGTCTTTGGGCATCGAGCTGGCCTTTGCGGCGTCGATCGCCGTTCGCAAACGGGGATTGTGCGCGGGATCTCCGCCGGCGAGCTTGGCCGCCATCGTGATCTCACGAATGAGCTTCGTGAACTGCGCGCCGCGCTTGGCGTCGGTGGCAGCCTTGTAGTGCTTGATCTGTTTCCACTTGCTATGGCCAGCCATGCTCAGCTCGTGTGAAATTGTTGCACTGAATGTCGCTCGTGCCCCGCGGTCGATGACGCGGTGAGCTCGTGCATCAGCTCGTTCAGCTCCAGCTTTGATGCCTCATCTAACTGCGCGGCAGCGGCTTTGACAAGGTCCGCAAACGCGATCGCGCACCGTGCCCGGTCGAACCCATTCAGGGCGCCAAAAATTCCAAATCCGACCGACCTGATTCCCGTTGGAACAGCCAGCCCCGCCAGCCACTGCTTCGTGTTCTCGGTCCTTTCGATCGTAATGTCCCGCGACAGCGGATTGGGAGGGAGGATCCCGGCGCAAAGGCGGGCCAGCTGAAGACACGCCAAAAGCGTTTCCCGGTCCCCGCCCAACGCTGCGCGCCCCGAGGCCGCCGTAAGTGAGCGGAATCGAAAAACGGGGGTGGTGAGAGCGAAGCGAGGTGGCTGGCCGAGCACACTCCGAATCTAGGCACGGACTCAACCCGCGGCTACATTGAGACTTATGGCCGTTCCGGTCCTGAACCCCCCAAAAACGATACTGTGGGTGGATGACGAGGGTGAGCTCCTTGAGGCTCACCGCATCTTCCTCCGCTCCAAGGGCTATACCGTAGAGTGGGCGTCCAACGCCGACGACGCGTTAGAGCTCCTGAGACGTCGTCCGTTCGACATCCTTCTGCTCGACGAGCAGATGCCCGGCAAGCGCGGCCTCGAGGTCTATCGGGACCTCCGCGAGATCGCGCCGAGCCTGCCGGTCGTGATGGTGACGAAGAGCGAGGAAGATTCGACGCTCAAGGAAGCGATCGGCGCCAACATACGCGACTACCTCGTCAAGCCGATCAATCCGCGGCAGGTGCTTACGGTAGTCACACGGATCCTCGAAGGCCCGCGCATCCGCCAGCAGGCGATCGCGCGCAGCTTCGTCGAGAGATTCCGCGCGATCGAGCTGGAGCGCGACAGGAATCTCGATTGGCGCGGCTGGATCGACCGCTACGACGAACTGATGCGCTGGGATGTGGATCTCGCCGCCGCGGGAGAAATGGGACTCTACGAATCTCTTCAGGGGCTTTATCCCGACATGCACCGCGAGTTCGCCGCGTACATGAAGGTGAACTATCCGGCGTGGTTGAAGAATCTCGAGGGCAACAGGCCTCCGCTCTCGATCGACATCGTCTCCGAGTTTGTGCTGCCGATTCTCGAGCGCGACAAGGCGGCGGTGTTCATCGTCGTGGATTGTCTGCGGCTCGACCAGTGGCGCGTTCTGGAGCCGTTGCTGGCGCCATTCTTCGACGTCGAGACCACGCACTACTTCGCGGTGCTGCCGACGGCGACTCCGTATTCGCGCAACTCTCTCTTCAGCGGACTCTTTCCCGGAGAGATCGCGGCGCGTCTGCCCGACTGGTGGGGAAACGCGGATCGCGAGGACGAGTCGCTCAACGCGCACGAGAAGGAGCTGCTGGAGTCTCATCTCGAGGAGCTGATCGGAAAGACTCCGGTTCGCTATCAGAAGATCTCGACGTCCGCCAACTCCGACGAGCTCGAGCGCCACCTCGGAACCGCGATCGGCCCCGAAGGCGTGAGCGCTTTCGTGTTCAATTTCGTGGATCTTCTCACTCACGGACGCAGCGAGTCGCAGATCCTGTTCGAGGTCGCGCGAGACGAGATCGCTCTCCGCCAGATCACCCGCCAGTGGTTCCAGCGATCGGCGTTGTTCAGCGTTCTGAAGGAAGCATCGCGCCGGAAGATCTCCGTGCTCCTTACGACCGATCACGGCTCCATACACTGCAACACGCCCGCGACGGTGTACGCCAAGCGGGACGCCAGCGCCAACCTCCGCTACAAATTCGGCGAGGATCTGCGGGCTGAGCGGCCGGATCAGGCGCTGTTGTTTACGGACGAGGACATGCTGCGGCTGCCGCGGCGCGGGGCCGGCGGCAACACTCTGCTCGCCGCGAACGATTGCTTCTTCGTCTATCCGACGAAGCTGCGGGAGTATCAGAGCCGGTATCGCGGATCGTTCCTCCACGGCGGCGTGACGCCCGAGGAAGTAATTCTCCCGCTGGCGCTGCTCACACCGCGCCGGTAACTCGATTCGAGTGAACGCACCAGTTTATAAGCGGCTGCTTCCGTTCCTGCGCCCGCACGCCTGGCGCATGGCGATTACGATCGTCTGCAACCTGCTCGCGGCACTGCTCGACGGCTTCGCGATAGCGCTGCTGATTCCGTTCCTCAACATCCTGTTCCACCAGCCGGCCACGGGGATGGAGAAGGGATGGGTCGCCAAGCTCATCGAGGCGACCATTGGCGGCAGAATCATTCCCGGCGACGAGATGCGCTCGCTGCGCAATGTGATTCTCCTGGTGATGGCGGCGGTGATTCTCAAGAATCTGCTCGTCTGGATCGCTGGGCAGTTCGGCGCGACGCTGCAGGAGTACGTCACTCGCGATCTCCGCAACGCCGTCTATCGCCATCTCGCGCACCTCCCCCTCGGCTACTTCACCCAGATGAAGGCCGGGCAGATTCTGTCGCGCGTGATCAACGACACGTTCGAGACGCGCCTCATTCTCACGCAGATCGTCACGCAGTCGCTGCAGAGCGCATCGCTGGTGCTCGTATACATCGCGATCCTGTTCAGCATCTCGTGGCAGTTGACGCTCATCGCGTTGATAATTCTCCCGCTGCTGGGACTCTCGCTACAGCCTATGCTGAAGAAGCTAAGGCGTGGTAATCTCCGGCGCGGGAATGTCCACGGCGAGATGACGAGCGTTCTCCAGGAGACAATCAGCGGCATCCGTCTCGTCAAAGCGTCCGGGACCGAGAGCTACGAGGAAGCAAGATTTGCCAGCGGCAGCAACAAGTACGCGCTCAGCAGTCTCAAGCTCACGCGCCTTGCGCTCCTTGCTCCGCCGATAACCGAGATCATCGGCACTTTGATCGCCGTGCTGGTGCTTTGGATCGGCGCCTGGCAGGTGCTGAGAAGCGGCACGATGACCGGCGCCACTCTGCTCGCGTTTCTCACCCTCGTGCTCCGTCTGTTGCAGCCGCTCAAGCAGCTCTCCCAAATGCGCACGACCGCGCAGTCGTCCCTCGCATCGGCGGAGCGGCTCTTCGACATCCTGGATTCGCCGGCGGAGTTCCAGGCCGATCGCGGCACGAGGGACACCGCGACCTTCGATCGGGATCTCAGGTTCGAAAACGTCAGCTTCTCCTATGGAGAGGGGCCGGTTCTCTCCGGCATCGATCTTACCGCGCGCAAAGGAGATGTCATTGCCCTCGTGGGGCCCAGCGGGTCGGGGAAGAGCACGCTCGTAGACCTCATTCCTCGCTTTTACGAGCCGAACGAGGGTAAGATCGTTCTTGACGGCATCGACACCCGCGAGATCAAGCTGCCGGCGCTCCGCTCTCTCACGGGAATCGTGAGCCAGGAGACTGTTCTCTTTCACGACAGCGTCCGCAGCAACATCGCGTACGGCGCACCGGATAAGTACACCCAGGCTCAGATCGAAGCCGCGGCGAAGGCTGCCAACGCGCATGAGTTCATCATGGAGCTGCCGCGCGGCTACGATACGCTCCTTGGCGAGCGGGGCACGAGGCTCTCGGGCGGTCAGCGGCAGCGATTGGCGATTGCACGGGCCTTGCTCAGTGACCCGCCTATCCTCATTCTCGATGAAGCGACTTCCGCGCTGGACACCGAATCCGAGCGCCTGGTGCAGGAAGCGATAGATAGGTTGTTGAGGGGCAGGACCGTGTTCGTGATCGCGCACAGGCTGTCAACGGTCACGCACGCCGATCAGATAGTGGTGCTCGATCGTGGTGAGATTGTCGAGCAGGGAACGCACGCCGAGCTGCTGGCGAAGCGCGGGGCGTACTCCCGGCTCTATACGTTGCAATTCGGTGGGAACGGTGAGGCGGATGATCCGGCCGGCTCTCCCAACCGAATGGCGCCTTCAGCAGGATAGGGGAAATTGCACTCTTTATTTCTTCATTCGGCGCGTGAATGGTCAGGTACCGCGCGCGTGTTCGCGAGAGCCGCGCGCGGCATCTCGGAACGGGGAGCGAAGGTCACTCTGCTCGTGGCACCCGACAGCAACGTGCACCTCGCGGTATCGCCGCGCCGCGATCCCGGACAGCCGCGCCACACGCCGATCCCGGAGCCGTTCGAGATCATTCCCTTTTCGACCGAAGGCTGGTTTTTCTCGTCGGCGCGGCGGCTGAAGAAGATTTTTCGCCGCTGGGACGCGGACGCGATCTTCGTCAGCACTGACAAAGAGCATCTCATCGCAGCCACTGCGTGCTGGATGAGCAGCAACGGATCGGTGGTACGCTGGACTCCCGCGGGCAGAAAACTCGAAATGGGATTCGCGGGCCGTATGGCTTCGCGCCTTGCGAGAACGTCGTATCTCTTCGCCGGCGAGAAGGATCGTCGTGGCTCGGCCGTGCCGAAGAACGCCGTCGAATCATCGATTGCGGAGATCGGAGTCGATGTCTCGACCTATCCGACGAATGGGGCCAAGCCTCCGGCGCCCGAAGGGGAACCGGCCGCCGACCAGGCGCCGAGAGAGGGTGGCCCGCTCAAGTTCATCGTCTGTGTTTACGATCCGACGGCGCGCGGGCGCGCGGCAACCGCGATTCGCACCATGTCTATGCTTTCGCCAAGGCATCCGAATCTGAGGCTGATCATCGTTGGACCGGGTTCGGATGACGAAGATCTCCGCATGCAGGCCGCGGCGCTTCGTGTCCTGCACCTCGTCAGCTTCCTCGGCGACCGCGACGACATGGTCAATCTGATGCGCGACGCGCACTTGGGCTGGGTCGTGGCGGATGGTGATACTGGCGTATACGGCATCCTCGATCTCATGGCGATGGGGATTCCAACCGTCGCCAGCGAGAGCGGCATCGCGCAGCGCTACATCGCGAACGGCATCAGCGGCGCGCTCTACCCGGACGACGATTCGGCATCGACCGCTGCCACAGTCGCGGGAATGCTGCAGAGCGAAGAAACGCGTGAGGCCATGGGCAAAGCCGCGCGGGTGAGAGTGGCGAGGGAGTTTCCCGAGAGCAGCACGATCGAGGGCTTCGACCGCGCTGCCAATGCCGCGCGCACACGGGGACGCCGGTAGGCGGTGAGTCCCTCCAACCGCGGCTCCTCCGACGTAACGGCGGTGATCGCGGCTCACGATGAATCCGCGAACATAGAGGCATGCATCGCGAGCGTCGACTGGGCTCGCGAGGTGATGGTCGTCGAGAACGATTCTCTTGACGATACGATCGACCGTGCCCGGGGCACCGGAGCCACTGTCATCAGCCCGAAGTTCACGACCATCGGTGCCGCGAGGAACAACGGGATCGTCAGGGCGAAGACCAAATGGATTCTGGTTCTCGACGCCGACGAGCGCTGCACTCCAGAGCTGGCGGCGGAGATCACTCAGGTCGTCAGAAACGCGGGCGACAAGTCGGCGTTTCGCATCCCACGCCGCAATTTCTTTCTCGGCAAGGAGATACGACACGGCGGATGGGGGAGCGACAAGCCTGTCCGTTTGTTCAGACGGGAGCTGCGGTACAACGCCAACCTCGTCCACGAGCACGTCGATGTGACTTCCGGAGCGATTGGTGAAGTCAACAATCGGCTGCTGCACTACACGTACACTTCCCTCGACCAGTATTTTGAGAAATTCGTCAGGTATAGCCGCTGGTGGGCCGAGCAGAACTTCGCGAAAGGGCGGCGGGGAACGGCGGCTGCGATAGTATTCAAGCCACCGGCGAGGTTCGTCGGGATGTATCTATTGAAAGGCGGATTTCGCGATGGCGCTCGCGGACTCGTCCTTGCCTGTCTCGCGGCCGCGAGCGTGATGGCCAAATACGCCCGGCTCTGGGAGCTGTCGATCCGCAATGAACGTTGAGGTTGTGCAATCAGCTTGAGAGTCCTCATCATCGGCAGCAATCAGCGTTGGCGGATGGAAAAGTGCACCGAGCGTGCTCTGAGAAGAGACGGCCACAAGACGCTCGTGATCGACGACAAGCGCGCCAACCGGATGATCGGGCGCAAGCTCACGCAGAAGTGGGCGCTCTCGCAGACGCGGCGATTCAAGCCCGATCACGTGATTCTCGGAAAGTGCCACGGACTCGAGCTCGATACTGTGCGGACGATCCTCGACGGCCGCCCCAACTCGATGTGGTACCATGATCCTCAGTGGCACAAGAGCACCTATCGCCCCGACATCGCGCACATAGTCGCAGTCGGAAAAATGACGCAGACATTCTTCGTCTCGGGCTTCGATGCCGAATGGAGAGCGCTGGGCCTGCCCGCGAAATTTCTTCCATCGGCGGCGGACCGCGACATCAAGCCTGTCCCTCCGCGGAAGAAGTTTCACTCGGACGTCAGCTTTATCGGCACCGGTTACGATCCTTCGCGCGCTGGGTTCCTGCTCAAGATCGCGAAGAAGTACGATCTCAAGGTGTGGGGCAAAGGCTGGGAAGCGTGGCGCAAGCCACTCCACTGGAGCGGGCGATCCGTCGAAGGAAAGGATTTCGCCGGGGTCTGCTCGAGCTCGAGTATTTCTCTCGGCATCAATCCCGATCGCGCCAAGGGCGGAAGCACCTACACTTCCGACCGCACCTGGATGGTGATTCTCGCCGGAGGATTCTACCTCGGACACGGGACTCCGGGCCTCACCGACATGCTGCGCGAGGGAGATCACTGCGCCTGGTACAAGGACATCGACTCGTGCATGCAGAAGATCGGATACTACATCGAGAATTCGGCGCAGCGCGAGCGCATCAGACGCGAGGGACAGGTGTTCGTGCGCCAGCATCACACGTTCGACCAGAGAATCCACAACCTTCTCTCGGGCGAAGAATTCCATAATCCACTCGGATGACCCGAGCCGCGTGAATCATCTCTTCGTGACCCAGGACTACGGACCCGACCTGGGTGGAATGGCGAGGAGACACGTGGAGCTGTGCCGGCGGTTCGGAGATGGTGAGGAGACGACGATGAGCGTATCGACCGTCGGCTCGCCCAACGCCGACGCGTTCGACCGGCACGAGGAATACAACATCTACCGTCAGCCATTTCCATTCGAGCGAGCGAACAGGTTCTCGAACCAGCTGCGCTGGGCGCGCTGGATGACCTCGAGCCGTTCGCCCGATTTCGACGTTCTGCACTGCGGGAACATCCGGCCTGTCGGCTACGGAGTGAGGTGGGCGAATCGCAAGCTCGGAACGCCATATCTCGTCTATGTGAATGGCGGAGATCTGTTGAGAGAGAGAGCGAAGGCCTCACGCAGCAAGGTCAAGCGAGTGTCGGCGCGCGCGATACTCGGCGGCGCCGCGGGAATCGTCGCAACTTCCAAATGGGTCGCGCAGCTCGCCTCGGAAGTGATGACGGAAGTTGGAGTGGAGGAGCCGCCGGCGGTGGCGGCGCTCGATCTCGGTACCGATCCCGTTCACTTTAATCCATCTCGCGACACGGGCGCGTTACGCCGCCGCTGGGGCGTGGGCGAAGGACCGATTATCCTCACGGTAGCGCGGCTGGTGCCGCACAAAGGCCAGGACATGGGTATCCGTGCGCTCTCGATGCTGGCGCGCGATTTCCCGGAACTCCGCTATATCATGGTGGGCGAAGGGCATGACGAGATGAGACTGCGAGGAATGGCGCGCGAGCTGGGCGTGTCTGACAAGGTTGGCTTCGTCGGGCCGATGCGCGACGACGAACTTCCCGAGGCGTACGCGACGTCCACGATCTATCTGGGCGCATCGCGCGTGGACAATCAAATCAACGTCGAAGGATTCGGAATCTCGTTTCTCGAGGCGGGAGCATCCGGCGTGCCGTCCGTCGCGGGAGATTCGGGCGGAGTTCGCTCAGCGGTCCGTGACGGCGAGACGGGCATCGTCGTGCCGCCAACCGATCCCGATGCGATTGCCGATGCAATTCGGTCGCTGTTGCTGAATCCCGACCGCCGGAAGAAGATGGGACTCGCGGCACGGCACGCCGTCGAGACCCACTACAACTGGGACCGTGTCGCGAAAGACACCCGGGACTTCACATATCAGGTCGTTAGGCGCGGAAAGAAATGACGACTGCTCAGAAGTCTCAGAGCGCGAAGGCCGCCGCCGCGGGCGCGACGAAACCAGGCAAGCAAGTTAAAAAGCCCACGCTCGCCCACCGTGTCGAGTATTACACGATGCGCGCGACGATTCAGGCGCTGCGTGCGCTGAGCTGGGAATCCGCCTGCAAATTCGGAGAGAGGCTCGGCGCGCTCGGCTACCGTCCGCTCGGAATCCGGAAGCGCGTCGTCGAAAAGCAGATCGCGGCGGCGTTCCCGAATCTCGACCACGCGGCCGTTAAGCAGCTTGCCGAAGAATCGTACAGACACCTCGGCCGCACCTTCACCGAGACGGCGCTGCTCGATACGATCGGCAAGGATGGATTGCAGGAGCTGGTGGAGACTGTCGAAGGCTGGGAGGAGATCGAGGACGTGATGTCGAAGGGGAAGGGAGCGGTGATGGTCACCGGCCACATCGGAAACTGGGAGCTGGCGGGCGCGTACGTCGCGGCGCGCGGAATTCCCCTCGACGCAATCGTGCGCGGGATGGCGAATCCGCTGTTCGAGGCGTACATCAACCACACCCGTGAAAAAATCGGGATGACCGTGGTCCACGACTCTGAAGCTGTGAGGCGGACACCCCGGTCGCTGCGCGGTGGCAGGGCGGTTGCCTTCGTTGCCGATCAGGGCGTGATGGGACTGGCATCCACCTTCGTCCCGTTTTTTGGACGCCCCGCCAAAACGCCCCGCGGCGCGGCGGTATTCGCCTTGCGTTTCGAGGTGCCCGTAATCTTCGTCGTGGCGCTGCGAAAGCCGAACGGGCGGTACCGGCTCATCGTCGAGCGGATCGAAGCAAAACGCACGGGTGACATGGATAGCGACGTGGATGGAATCGTCAGGACATTCACGGAGCATCTGGAGAAGTGGGTACGCGCGGTGCCGGCGCAATATTTCTGGCAGCACCGCCGATGGAGACGGCAGCCACCGGACACGCCGCCCGAGCTGCGTGATCCGTCCGCTTAACGACATAGGAGGACGATGCTCGATCCCAAACAGCGACAGAGGTTCATCCGCGACAACCGCGCGCGCCTCGGCATAGGGATCGTAGTCGTCATGGCCCTCGCCGCGATTCTGGCGCCGCTGATCGCGCGGCAGAACCCGATCAGCATCGACCTGCTTCACATCCTTCAACGGCCGTCGGCGGACCACTGGCTCGGCACCGACATCCAGGGGCGAGACATCTGGTCGCGCCTCGTATTTGGCGCGCGCGTGTCGCTCACGGTGGGGCTCATCTCGCAGGGAATCGCGCTGACTCTGGGCGTCACGATGGGACTTCTCGCCGGGTTCTACGGAAAATGGGTCGACGAGGTCGTGATGCGCCTCGCGGATGTCACGCTGGCGTTTCCGACTCTGCTGCTGCTCATCGCGATGGTCGCCGCGCTTCAGCCGTCCGAAGGAGTTGTGTTCGCAACGATTGGAATCGTCGGCTGGGCGGGCATGGCCCGGATAGTTCGCGGGCAGGTTCTGGTCGTGCGTCAGCTCGAGTACATCCAGGCGATAAGAGCGCTCGGCGCCGGTGATATGCGCATCATGCTGCAGCACGTGTTGCCCAATGTCATAGCTCCCGTCGTGATCGCCGCGACCCTTGGAGTCGCCGGCGCCATCATGGCCGAGGCCGCGCTGTCGTTTCTTGGACTCGGCGTTCCTCCGCCGGCGCCGAGCTGGGGATCGATGATTGCCGACGGTCGGGATCTGGATCAACTTCGACGCGCTCCGTGGACGTCGGTATTCCCTGGCGTGGCGATCGGAGCCGCGGTTCTTGGGTTCAACCTGCTGGGCGACGCGCTACGCGACGCGTTGGATCCCCGGCAGCACTACAGGGCGAAAAAGGAGGCGTGAGGATGCTCCGCGCGTCGTCGCTGGTGCTGGCAATCACATCGATCGTGTGCTCCGCTCCCAAAGACGACACACATTCGGCGAAGACGAGCGGTGTCCCGCCCAGCGCGGTGACGCTCGGAGTCGAGGAGGTGGCGCACGGTCTCGACAATCCTGTCTATCTGACCTCACCAGCCGGGGATGCCCGCCTCTTTGTCGTCGAGCAGCCGGGGCGTATCCGGATCATCGAGAATGGAAAGCTTCTCGACGCGCCATTTCTCGACATCAGGAGCAAGGTCGGCTTCGGTGGGGAGCGCGGAATGCTGAGCGTCGTGTTCCACCCCCAGTACCGCGCCAGCCATTTCTTCTTCGTCAACTACACCAATAAGCAAGGCGATACGCAGATCGAGCGTTATACGGTGTCGCCGGCGGATCCCAACGCCGCCGATCCCGCTTCCGCGAAACTGATACTCGCCATCGATCAGCCGTACTCGAATCACAATGGCGGGCACAATCTCTTCGGACCCGATGGAATGCTGTATATCGGAATGGGGGATGGCGGCAGCCAGGGCGATCCGCACG
>JBBQAV010000072.1:0-13713 GCA_038316775.1 Gemmatimonadales bacterium
CCCACTGCGTTTCGTACTCCCGCTGATGCTCCCGCACCAGCCGGACTGCTCGTTCCCGAACCTCAGGAGAAAACCGTTGCTGTTTGGCCATGCTCCCATCCTCTCACGATTGGGAGCCTCCGGCAATCCCGGGGCGGTTCAGTTCCGGCCACTGCACCAGCACGCGCTCGATCTGCTCGCGCGACTGGAGGCGACCCACGACGCTCGCCGGAGCGAGGTATTCGACCTCCTGCCGGGGATCATGCAGCCGTTCGAGTACGCCCGCCCGCCGGTGACGCTCACGCCCGTGGCGCCGGATGCGACCCGCGTGGCCATCGCCTTCACTACCTTCCCCAGCTTGGTAGTCCGGTACGGGAGCTGGCACTCACAGCCGTTTCCATCATGTGGGTGTGACGGCTGTGCTAAAGACGCCGCGGGCGAGGCCTCGCGCCTGGACGAGATCGTTGAGAAAGTCGTGGTCGGGCGGTTCGCGGAGGAACTCCGCATTCCGCTGTTCGGCGACGCTCACCTCATTCACGCGTTTTCACGCGGCGAGTCCAGCGGCGAGTCCAGCGGCGAGTGGAGCGGCGAGGGCTGGACGACGCTCCCGCGGGCGGTCGCCCGGGCACTCGCGGGCCCTGGTCCACGCCGCGTCCAGTGGCAGCCATGGCCGCGCCGCCACGCCGGCAGCCATGCATCCGCAGTCTAACGAGTCGCTGCACCAGCAAGCGCACTCGGTAACGGCGGTCAACAACAGGAATAGACACTGTTGCGCGGAACTCACCTGGTGCAGCAGTTTGGTATCCGCTGAAAAAACGGGATAGTGCGCTTGCCGCTGAGCTCAGGCGCTAGGCCGCGACCCATCACATCTCCGCGTCTCTAATGCGTGCTTGCACCCTCACCGCTCTCGCCATGGTGATACTCTCCGCAGCCTGTGCGAAGCAGCAGAAATACGACATGATGTCGGCACCAGCTATCTGTGACACCGTACCTTCGTCGCTTGGCGCAAGGGAGAAAAGCGGTGGCACGCTTCTCTCCGGCGTGCGAGCCATCGCGGACTCTGGCACGGTCATCGGTACGGTTGTCGAAATGGGAACGCGTCGCCCACTGGCAGGCGCAATGGTCACGCTCCATCAACCGACTGCGGCCCTTCCAACGGTCGCATCAGCTCTCGTCGGTGCGCCGACCGATATCGCCGGTAGCGTCGTTCTGCGGGTTCGAGATCCGGGAACTTACACGCTCGCAGTGCACCGAATCGGCTATCGGCCGCGTACCCGATCGATGACTTTGGGCGCGGGCGCCATCGACTGTTCAAATCGAGCTTCAGTACGAGCGGTGCATGGGTTATTAGCGCTGCGCAGCCGCGCCCTATCGAGTCGCTGCAGCTGACAAGCGCAAGATCTTCGGAGTCGTGATGGCGTCCACGTGCATGCCCGGCCGCGGCAAGGGGCGACACCGAGCAACTCGTACCCACCCGAGGTCGAGCAGGAGGACGCCGACCACGCGTCCCGATAGAATACTGTCCAACTTCTCTTGAATCGCCAGATACAACGCTTCAACTGAACAGAGGTGCCCTGTGGTGCCCTCATCCCGCTCACTCCTCTCAGTGCCACGCACCGGTCCCCCTCCGGTGCCCGCCGCGCCGCATGCGCTCACGCGCGACGATCTGGCGGCCGTCGCGGCCGTCTACCGGCGCGAGCACGCTCGTTTCCAGCGCCGGGGCACGGCCAGCGTGTTCGGTGGCCTCGCCATTGGTGCGATGCTGCTCACCCTCGGCGACACGCTCGGCTGGCCTGCGGTTTGGCAGCCGGTGTTCTTTGCAGGAGGATGGCTCCTCGCTTTGGGCGGCGTGGCGCACTTCTGGCGCCGCCGCCGCCGGGTGCTTTCCAGTATGGATCTCCGCTGTGCCTCGTGCGAAATGGCGCTTCTGAAAGCCGCACCCCCGCGCACGGGGCTGACCCGCGCTGATCTGATTGTGGCCACGGGAATCTGCCCGACGTGTGGACAGCCCTTCCTCGCCGCTGAAGCCTGACGGCCAGTTGAGCCGCGCAGACGGCGCCATTGATGGCGGCGCTGCCGCGCCACAGTATGAGATTCCTCCCCCGCTGCGCTCAGGCGTTAGAGGCACCACGGACCGCCGCCAGGAGAGCATTCTCTCTACATGCGCCCGAACCGCCTTTTGGTGCGTGCATACCTCGTTCGAGGAGCGTCCCTGTGGCTGGTCGCTCGGGTGACACTCTCCGGCGTCTTCCTGCTCGCCGGAATCAATCCAGTCCAGCTGTCGGCCGCCGTCATGGGCGAGATCATCCTGCTGAGCATCGGTCTCAGCTTTCTCGAGACCCACCGCCGTCGCGAGCGTGCATTCCTCGCCAACCTGGCGGTAGGTCCGCTCGTTCTCGGCGCGTTGTTCGCCGGACCGCCCATCATTGGCGAAGTCGCGTTACGCATCGGCGGAGCCGTGTTACAGTGAAGCCCATCCTTGCCGCGGACTCCATCGTCAAATCCTTCGGAGAGCGCCGTGTGCTGACCTCGGCAACGCTCCGCGCCGTTCCGGGGGAACTGCGAGTTCTCTTGGGGCGGAACGGTAGTGGCAAGTCGACTCTGCTCAAGATTGCCGCGGGCTGGCTCTCGCCGGACAGTGGCGCGATTCACTTTCATGGGCGCGTGTATCTATCCGTCCGTCTCACGGAGTTAGCCGCCGCTGGACTGTTTTACCTGCCCGACCAGGATCTCCTGTCGACCGCATTTACCGTCGGGAGACAACTCGAGATGATCCGCCATCAATTCGATGGAGGAGATGTGTCGGCGGCGGCGCAGCAACTGGGTGTCGCTGGACATTTGGACAAGCGCCCAAGCGAACTGTCGGGCGGCGAACGTCGACGTGCCGATCTCGCCGCGGGGGTAGTCAGGCGGCCGGTCTGCCTGCTTGCCGACGAACCGTACCGAGGCATCGCACCGAAGGATGCAGAGGCGTTGACCAGGACGTTTGTCGGTCTCGCGGCCGGCGGGATGGCCGTGGTAATTACCGGCCATGAGGTGCCCACACTTCTCGACACGGCCGATCACGTGAGCTGGTGCACCAGCGGCACGACGTACGAACTGGGTCCTCCGGCTGTCGCGGTCCAGAACCCTGCGTTTCGCCGCGAGTACCTCGGGTCGTGGTTCCACTCGCGTGCCATCTGACGAATGTTGAACCTGTGGAGCGATCTATGGAAGCTCGCTCGGCTCGCGCTGTGGTGGACTCGCTCGCAGGTTTACCACGGCGTGGAATCTCCCCGCCGCGTTGGGAACACACCTGACATCCGTGGCTATGATTCTCGATCCGAACAATCACGTCATCGCGCTCTGCGCTGCCGGCATGGCTATCGAAGGGACGCCTCGCGCGGCGCTCGAACTATTCGATCAAGCGTGGGTGGCGCGCACGGATGCCTATGAGGCGTGCATCGCGGCGCACTTCGTTGCTCGTCACCAAACGACACCGGAAGAGACGCTCCGGTGGAACATGCTTGCCTTGCGCCACGCGGAAGCAGTCGCGGATGATCGCGCGGCCGAGTTCATGGCGTCGCTGTATCTGAATCTCGGCGATGCCCAAGCTGCCGTCGGGAACAAGGCGGCCGCCACGGCCGCGATCGCGTGCGCGAGAAATCACCTTGCTGCACTGTCATCGGAAGGGTACCGAGCCCTCGTCGTGCTCGGTATAGAGCGTCTCGCGGGACGACTGGCGGGCGAGGCCCGCGCGGCGACAATCTAAGGAGGCGTTGCACCAGTCAACGGAGCTTCGGCAGCGCGCTGCGCTCGCAGTGTAATCTGTCTCTTTGCAAGTGCACTTTGGCGCTCGGCCACCACACTGACTCATTTGTTGGAGCAAACATGCAGATTCTCGTGCAGGTCCTCTGCACCAAGGGCAGAAGTTTACGTGAGGCGATTGCGAAGGACCCGCATCTTGATCGTCATGATCTTCAAGTCACCCGCCAGATGCAGCCAGGGCGAGCGCCAGGGTGGCTAAAGCTTCGCGCTACAGACTCTACTCGCGGCGCGCTGAATATCGAATGGGATGCTCAATCGGCGGTGTTGAGCGCGCGGGTTCTCACGCGGGGTTCTCGAACACCGAGTCCTATCGTCGGCGATTTCATCAACTATCTGTTGGAGCGGCACGCCGGGCGCATTCAAGCGATCGTGACGGCGCACCGCTAGGCGGTGGATGAGGCCGTGGCGTGGAGACGCAAACATGAGAAAGCTCACGATCATCGAACACATCTCGCTGGACGGCGTGATCCAGGTGTCCTGGCGAAGACGGAGACTTCCCCTACGGCGACTGGACCGCGCCCTCCCGGACCCCCGCTGGGCGAGACGCGGTCCTCGCCGCGCATGGCACGAGCTTCGATCTGCTGCTTGGCCGTCGCACCTACGATGCCTGGTCGGGCTACTGGCCGAAGGCGCCGAGTAGTCCGATGGCGGACGGCCTCAATGGGGCAACAAAATTCATCGCGACCCATCGTCCGGAAAGTCTTGAATGGGGCCCGTTCGAGGGCCTTGGACCGGACATCGTCGAGGGCATTCGCCGCATCAAGTCAGAGGGCGGCCCGGACCTTGTCCTCTCGGGTAGCTCCACGCTGACTTCGACACTGCTCGAACATGAGCTTGCCGATGAAGTCCTGCTGGTCGTCTATCCGGTCCTGTTGGGCACGGGGAAGCGCTTCTTTGCGGAGGGAACCCCGCCACGCTCATTCGAGGTCGTCAGCACCAAAGCAATGCCGTCCGGAATGATCTTCAGTACTTACAAGGTCGCCGGGCCTTTGAAGACCGGATAGTTCGACTTAGGGTTGCTCGCTGCGCTCGCTATAATATAAGGTTCGCTCGCAGCGTAGCTTCAGGCGTTTCTAGGCAACCTCGGAGGGCCCCATGCGCGGGATAGTGACAGCTAGTGTCTTTTCGCTCGCGGTAATTGTCGTGATTGCGGCAATCGTTGCATTTGCATCGGCTCACATTCTTCGCCGCCTCGGCGTCGTGAGTTCCAGTCCTGTCCGTTACCTGCCACACTTTGTGTTCCTTCTGGTAGTCGCGCTTACACCTATGGTTTCGGCAGGGACTTTCTCTCTCTCCCGAGCGATAGCGGTGCTGGGAGGAATGATTGCCATTTGGCTTGCAGCAGTCTCAGCGTCCGAATATGTCATTCGGAAGTCCTCGAGCAGGTTGCGTAACACACGTTAGGCCGACATTCTCGGCGTTGCACACAGCTTACCACTCACCGCGAAACGTGACTCATGTCTTCCATCATCCATTCGCAGGCAGCAGACATTCCGTCCAACATGACAACGACCGGCTTCGACGTGCCTGGATTCCGAATCGTGGACAATCTTGGCGTGGTCCGTGGTGTCGTCGTCCGATCCCGGTCGGTTTTCGGGACCGTCGGCGCCAGTTTTCAGACGCTGCTTGGCGGCAATATCTCGCTCTTTACGGAACTCGCTGAGCGAACCCGCAAGCAGGCTTTCGACACAATGTTGGTTCAAGCGCATATGGCGGGGGCAGACGCAGTGATCGGCATCCGCTATGACGCGAACGAGTTGATGAAAGGCGTGACAGAGGTCTTGTGCTACGGGACGGCCGTTCGTGTCGAGCCGCGGGAAGACTGAGGAATGTCGCGACGCCCACGCAACGAAGTGACGCCGCCCAGTGGAATTCGATCTTAGCGTTTGTTCAGAAACGCCGCGTCTCCCATCGCCGCCGAGAATGCGGCCAGCCTGAACGCGGCGCCTGATTCCGGCGTAAACAACCCCGCGGCGCGTGCGTGAACGTGACCTTCGCGATCGACGGCTACGACGTAGATGTGGTTCTCGTCGGGAAGTTCGAGCGCACGCCGAAACGGCGTTTTGTCGATGTACAGCGTGATGGTCGTAGCGCGGACCTTTGTATCAGGAATTCCGCCGCGCATCCCGCCATCGATGATCGGACGCATGAGCCGGTATCGGCGCCCCAGCGTCGGCAACTCGTAAATCTTCACCTCGCTGCGGTCCTTCGCCAACGTCTTCAAGAACGGCATCCACCCGTCTACATCGCGTTGCTGCTCGCGCTGGAAGGCGATGACCACGAGGTTGAGAGCTCCCTCGAAATCTCGAGGCAGGTCAAACCGCTTCCCATTCAGATTGTCGCCGGACACGGCAGGAAACCGGGCCAGTGAGTCGGCCGCGTTCATGGGAGTCAGCGGGGTGGTCATTTGAGAATTCGTTGGAATTGAAACCGTGGCGGCGAGGAGAACGCCGATCGCCAGTCGAACCATCATAGACTGTCCACTTGTTTTGTTCATCGTTTGTACACCATACATGCACTAAATATAACTAACTGTCCATAGTTAGTCCATATCCTGTCCACATAATTCTCCAATGGCGCGAGCCCGCTCAGCAGCTCACGCGCAAGTCAGGTGAGGGACCGTCGTGGGAAGCGAAAGCTTCCTCCGGCTACATCGCGCCGAGGGCCTCGGCTTCCGATGGATACACGGCCAGGATCGTCGAGAAACCCGATATCTCGAACACCTCGCGGACTGACTGGTTCAGGCCGAATATCCCTAGAGTTCCTCCCGAGGCCCGGAGCTTCTTGGCGGCGCCAAGCAACACGCGCAATCCGGCACTGCTGATGTAATCAAGCTGCGAGAAATCCAGCGCGACCTTCCTCGCGCCAGCCAGCACCGCGTCAATTGCCTTCTGGGCCTCCGGCGACGTAGTGCTGTCCAGACTGCCAGCGATGGCTACTATATGGATGTCGTTGCTCGTGCGCGTGGAAATCTGCATCAACCTGCCTCCGAAAAGTCCTTCTCCCTAGCCAACCACCAGATGTTTCACGAGTACCACGACATTGTGCCCGTCCCGGCGTTCGTAGCTCACGTCGTCCATTAGCTGCCGCACGAGATGAATACCCAGTCCCCCGATCGCCCGCTCGTCGATCGACAGAGTCGTATCCGGTGCCGCCTGGCTGAACGGGTCGAACTGCGGCCCATCGTCCGTGATCGTGACCGTCACGCGCTCCTGATCCAACTCCACTTCTACCGTCACCGAGCCAGCGTCGCGCCCGGTCATCCCGTGCGAGAGCTCATTCGCGAGCAGCTCGTCGAGTGCAACATTTACACTGCGGCGCACGGCGCCGGGCAGAGCATTCGTCTCAGCGAACCGTGCGAAGACGGCGTTCACTTTCTCCACCTCGCCCGGCTGGGCGCCAACGGACATCCGGAACTCTTGTCGCATTTCGCCCTCCGTCGGTCGGGAAATTACACCCCCCCAACCTTTCCGTGTCAACTCCGGGAATAGAATTGCAGTCGCCGTCGGCGAGGTGCATGTTAACGGCGTGTAAACCCCATCCTGCGCGCCCTGGGTCTGAATCGCTCCCGGACCACATGTTTCCTTTCCAACTTTTCCGAGACTCGTTTGTACTGTGGTTAAAGCATCAGCAGCCGACGACGATCTGGATCGCTCGCTCGTCCGGAGATACGTGGACGGGGAGCGGGCTGCGGGGGACGAGTTAGTGAATCGCTATCACCGTAGTGTGTTCAACGTGGCCCTCCGGATGCTCGGCAACGTGCAGGACGCAGAGGACGTTACTCAGACGACGTTCGGTAACGCATTCGCGGCGCTCGACAGTTTCGACCCGAATTACCGTTTCTTCAGCTGGATATATCGAATGACTTTCAACGAATCACTGAACACATTGAAGCGCCGCAGGAACGTCGTTTCGCTGGACGGGAGCTTCGATGTCCCGGCTTCGGACGGGGCGTCCGAAAGCGCTGTCGAGGCCGAGGACAGGGTAGGCCGGGCGCTTCTGAACCTGAAGCCCGATGATCGTGCGGTAGTCGTCCTGCGACATTTTGTTTCGTTCTCCTACGAGGAGATTTCCGACGTGCTTGGAATACCAGTCAGAACGGTCAAGTCGCGGCTCTTCACAGCGCGTGAACGGCTGCGCCAGTCGCTGCTCCTGGCGAGCGCATGAACATGCTCACGCAATACCAGATCGAGCTGATTCACGGCGAGATTGACGGGGAGAATACGCCCGACGCAAGCGTCGAGGTGCGGGAGTTGGTTGAGACTCAGCCGGAAGCGCTGGCGCTCATGAAAAGCCTGCGGGACCTGGAAACGCTGTTCAAGCAGGTCCCCGATCGTGTCCCGCCTGTGCATCTGAGACAGTTGATCCACAATGCGATGCCACTGAATTCGAGGGCGTCGCCGAGGGCCGGGCAAGTGCAGGGAACAACGCAGACGATTACAAGATGGGCGGTTCAACAGTGGAATGGCGTGACAAACATCATGGGAGAAGTGATGCTTACGAAAAAGGTATTGCTTGGCGCAACAACGGCGATGGCGGCGATTGCTATCATCGGCTATGCAGTGGTCGGACATGAGCCGAGCATCTTCGACGCCGGCACCATCGGCTCGGGCGGTGATATGGCTGGGGTTCAGCAGGCGGAACGCTACCATGGAGTGAAGAAGACCGAAGCCGACGTGACGCTCTCGAGTCCCGAGATCGTGGCTCTGTTGCAGGATGATAAGGTCCTGCGACTCGTCAAGAGCAAGGGGTTCCAGGAACTCATGTTGAGCAATGCGTACCGCGAGCTGTCTGCCAGCCCAGCGTACCGCGAGCTCTCTGCCAGCCCAGCGTACCGCGAGCTCTCTGCCAACCCAGCGTACCGCGAGCTCTCTGCCAACCCAGCGTACCGCGAGCTGTCTATGAGCCCAGCGTACCGCGAGTTGTCTGCGAACCCAGCGTACCGCGAGTTGTCTGCAAACCCCGCGTACCGCGAGCTGTCTGCGAACCCAGCGTACCGCGAGTTGTCTGCCAGCCCAGCGTTCCGCGAACTGTCTGCCAACCCAGCGTATCGCGAGCTGTCGTCGAGCGCAGCGTACCGCGAGTTGTCGTCCAGCGCAATGTTCCGCGAGCTGTCCGCCAACCCAGCGTTCCGTACGCTGTCTGCCAACCCCGCGTACCGCGAGCTGTCGGCAAACCCAGCGTACCGCGAGCTGTCGGCAAACCCAGCGTACCGCGAGTTGGCTGCGAACCCAGCGTACCGCGAGCTTTCTATGAATGCAGCGTTCCGCGAGCTTTCTATGAACGCAGCGTTCCGCGAGCTTTCCTTGAACGCAGCCTTCCGCGAATTGTCTGCGAACCCAGCGTACCGCGAGCTGTCTGCGAACCCAGCGTACCGCGAGCTTTCTATGAACGCAGCGTTCCGCGAACTGTCATCCAGCGCTGCGTTCCGCGAGCTTTCCCGCAACGAAGCGCAGTCCCAGGCGTTCCTCAACGAAGCGATGCGCATGCAGTAGTGGCTCGGGCGCAGGGGGAACCTGCGCCAGCTCCGTGATTTGTAGTTGATCTGCCCCGGCCCCAGTCATCTCTTTCGGTGACCGGGGCCGACGCGTACTTTGTCAGACCTTGTTGAGCCAATCCCTCCTTGAATGCGCCCGCTCGGTGTTACGAGACCCGAGCGGAGGCGCCCGCCCACCCGGGGTTAGAATTTGAGACGTGTACTCCCGCTGCTCCTTGCTGTTGCCTGCGGTATCGCAGGAGCGCCGGGCAGACTCGCCGCACAGTTTCAGGAGCTGGAAACTCCGACGCTGAGGCTGATTTATACGTCCCCGTCGGAGTCCTATCTCGTCCCCCAGGTGGTCGGGAGTTTTGAGAAAGCGCTGCGGTTCCATGAGCAGCTCTTCGGGTACACACCCCCTGATCGAATGAACGTGCTGCTGCACGATCTCTGGCATTACGGAAACGCCGGGGCGCGGCCTCTCCCAGAGAATCATGTCACGGTCGGCATCGCGCCCTACGGGCATGACTATGAGTCGGCACCGGCGCCCGAGCGCATGGGTTCGTCGATGAACCACGAGCTCGCCCACATTTTCACCACCGATAAACCGACGTCCTCCGACCGGTTCTTCCGCTCGATGTTCCACGGCAAGGTGATACCGAACGCCGAAGTGCCTCTCAGCATTGGGTACGGCTACCTCACAGTCCCGCGGTGGTATTCGCCGCGGTGGTACCTGGAGGGGATTGCGACCTACCTGGAAACCTGGATGAACGGTGGCCTTGGTCGCGCGATTGGTCCGTACGACGAGATGGTCTTCCGGACGCTCGTCCGCGACAGCGTCCGCATATACGACGTCGTGGGACTTGAGTCGGAGGGTACCACCGTCGACTTCCAGGTGGGCTCAAACTCGTACTTGTACGGTACGCGGTTCGTCAGCTATCTGGCGCTCCGCTACGGAAACGAGCGCATGCTCTCGTGGTTCAACCGCACCGAAGGGAGCAAGCGCTACTTCGCGTCAGACTTCCGGCGTGTTTTCGGCCGCTCGCTCGAGGATGAGTGGTCCCGGTGGATTGTGTGGGAGCACGAGTGGCAGCGCGGGAACCTCGCCGCTATCCGCCGCCACCCCACAACCAAGGCTCGGCCGCTGACGAATGAAATACTCGGCTCGGTCTCGCGGGCGTGGTACGACTCGGCGACTGCGAGCATCCTGGTGGCAGTGCGCCATCCTGGACAGGAAGCCCATATCGCGTCGATTGCGATCGCCAGTGGTCGGTCCACGCGAATCCTGGACATCCCGGGCGCTTCGGGGCTGTCCGTCACGTCGCTGGCTTTCGACCCTTCGTCACGGACGCTGTTCTACACCACCAACAACGCCGACTGGAGGACCCTGCTGGCGCTGGACATGTCAACCGGCCGCACGCGTGTGCTGATCCGCGACGCCCGCATCGGCGACCTGGCTTTCAACCGGGCCGACAGATCGCTCTGGGGAGTGCGGCACGACAACGGATTCTCCACGTTAGTCCGAATTCCCTATCCATATACCGAGTGGAATCAGGTGAACACGCTGCCATATGGACGCGACTTGTTCAATCTCGACGTCGCGCCCGATGGCTCGGCGCTCATCGGCTCGATGTCGGAGATCAGCGGGGATCAGCGGCTCGTGCGGATGAAGGTCGCCAGCCTTCTCAGTGGCGACGCGACACCCGAGGTACTCTACGATTTCGGCGACTGGTCTCCGTCCAACTTCGTGTTCTCCAGCGATGGCCGATTTCTGTACGGCTCGTCCTACTACTCAGGCGTGTCCAACATCTATCGCTACGATGTTGCACGCGGGCTGATGCAGCCCCTGAGCAACGCGGAGACCGGCTTATTCAAGCCTCTTCCGCTCACGGCTGATTCGCTTCTCGTCTTCGCCTACTCGCGTCAGGGTTTCGTGCCATCGATGATTCCGAATGCGGTGCCCGATAGCGTGAGCGCAATTCGTTTCCTCGGCAACGAGATCGCCGAGAAGAGGAAGGAGGTGCAGGAGTGGGTTCCTGCGCCGGGCACTGAGGTTGACCGCAACGCGCTGACGGCGGCGACTGAGAAGTACAGCACACTCCGCAACTTCAAGCTGGACAACGCCTACCCGATCGTGGAGGGGTACCAGGATGCCACTGGCAATTTAGGCGTCGCCGGCGGCATGCGTGTCAACTTCTCGGACAGGATTGGTGCCACCGCGCTCAATCTCACGGCCTCCTACTCGCCAGCGCAGCAGCTGGCTGCCAGCGAACGCCTGCACCTGCGGGGAGACTTATACTACTGGAACTGGAAGGTCACCGGCACGCTCAACCGGGCCGACTTTTACGATCTGTTCGGTCCAACCAGAATGAGCCGCCGAGGTTACTCGCTGGCGGCGCAGTACCAGCGCAATCTCCTGCTCGACGGGCCGACGAGCCTGAATTACACGCTTCGCGCCGCCGGTTACACCGGGCTCGCAACACTGCCCGAGTTTCAGAACGTTGCAGCATCAGACGACCGGCTTGCGACGATCTACGGCGATCTCGCGTACAAATCGCTCCGTCGTTCTCTTGGCGCAATCGACGACGAGCTCGGAAGCACCTGGGGAGCGGCGGTTCGCAGCAATTACGCCGGCGGGACGCTTCACCCGCGCCTGACTCTCAACGGCTCGCGGGGATTTCTGCTGCCGCTCGACCACTCGTCCGTTTGGCTGCGCACAGCTGCTGGCACTTACACCGGTGGAAATCGAGCTGATCCTTTCTCCCGAACATACTTCGGGGGTTTCGGCAACAACTGGGTGGACCACGGCGGGATCAAGCAATTCCAGAACACCGAGAGCTTCCCCGGACTCGACATCAACCAGGTTGGCGGCGCTACCTACGGCAAGGCGCAGGTGGAGTGGATGTCGCCGCCCCTTCGTTTCCGTAAGGTCGGTATCCCCAGCGCCTATCTTCGCTGGGCGGGGTTGACCACCTTCGCGAGCGCACTCGTGACCGACTTCGACGATACGGCAACGAGGCGCGGCTATGTGAACGCCGGAGTGCAGGCGGACTTGAGGCTGATCACGATCTCTCAATTCGAGTCCACCTTCTCGGTCGGCATCGCGACTGCGGCTGGCCAGAAGATCCCGCGCAGCTCGCGCGTCATGGTCTCGTTCAAGCTGATGTGAACACGGCCGTTCCCCTGGCCGTCAGCGTCCTGCCGGTCTTCCTGTTCCTTGGCGCGCTGGTGTTGCTCGACAGCTACAAGCTAATCCCGTTGAGAGCGATTCTGATCGCCGTCGCGGCGGGTGCCGCCGCCGCTATTGTGGGCTACGCCGTAAACGTCTCGCTTCAGCCGGCGCTGGCGCTGGACATGGGACACTACTCGCGATACGTCGCTCCAGTCGTGGAGGAATCGCTGAAGGCGATGTATATCGTCTGGCTGCTGCGCCGGAGCAAGGTGGGCTTCGTCGTTGACGCGGCCACCTATGGTTTCGCAGTCGGGACTGGGTTTGCTTTCGTCGAGAACATCTACTATCTGCAGCTACACGCGAATCCTACGATCTGGACCTGGATCGTCCGCGGATTTGGTACGGCGCTGATGCATAGCGGCACGACAGCGATATTTGCAATGATATCACGCACGCTCCACAATCGTTCGCGGGTGCTCCGACCGGAGCTCCTGCTGCCCGGGCTGGCAGCGGCAGTTGTGCTGCATTCGTTGTACAATCAGTTCCTGGTTGCGCCCTTGCTCGCGACAGGGCTTATCGTGCTGGTGTTCCCCTACGTCGCAATGTTTCTTTTCCAGCAGAGCGAGCGGGAGACAAGGAGCTGGCTCGGCACGGGCTTTGACACGGACCAGGAACTGCTGCGCGTGATGCGTGCCGGGGAGGTCTCGGACACGCCGGTGGGTCTATACCTCAAGGGCCTCCGGACGAGCTTTCAGCCGGAGAGTATCGTTGACATGATGTGCCTTCTTAGACTGCGCGCCGAGCTCGGCATAAAGGCCAAGGGGATCCTGCTTATGCGCGAGGCTGGCTTCGAAGCCGACCCCGATCCATCTATTCCCGCGAAGCTCGAGGAAGTGCGCTATCTCGAGCGGAGCATCGGCAGAACCGGGATGCGCGCGCTCAAGCCTTTCGTCGACACGAGCACGCAAGACCTGTGGCAGCTCACCCTCCTCGACGTGACGCGGCGATGACCGAGTTGATAGAGCCCCAGGGAACTGCGACGACATTGCGAATCCCCCCGCGAGTCCTCCTTGTCGGCAGAAACTACAAGGATGCCGCAGCGCTGGTGCAGTTGCTGATAAGCGAAAATTATATGGTCATCTCGGAGCTCGACCTCGCTCGCGCTCCCTCACGGCTGCGCTCCGCACGCTTCGAGTTTGTGCTGATGGACATTGACGTTTCGGGCGCGGCTGGCCAGACGTTCATCAAGGCGCTGCGCGGCGACGAACAGCTCGCGGAT
>JBBQAV010000073.1:0-13598 GCA_038316775.1 Gemmatimonadales bacterium
CGCGATGCTGGCGTGCGCGCCCCGGCGCGTGTTATCCGGCACCATGCCGTTGGCGCGATTGGTCTCTTTCAGGAAGTAGCCGAACGTGTCCCGCTGGAGTTTGTCCAGCGTTGCCTCGCTCATAGGCGCCTGACTCATCGAAGAAAGCCTCCTGCCAAAAAAAAAAAACGAACGGAGTGTCGTCTGACAAGACGCCGGCAGGTCGGAAGGTTCCTCCGACGTTCGCTCTCGGCTCCGGGCACAGGAGAGCGCGCTCGACGTGGAACCAATGTGCCGGCTGGTGACTTTCTTCATTACACATTATTTCTCAGGAGCAGCGACATGTCCTACGCCCTCGCGGCGGATGACGCCACTTTCGCAGATGTCATTGAAGGCCCGGGTGCTGGCGTGGTGCTCGTGGATTTCTGGGCGGCATGGTGCGGGCCGTGCCGCTTTCTCAGCCCCGTTATAGACTCGCTCGCCGCCGAGTACGCGGGCCGCGTTCGCGTAGTGAAGCTGGACGTCGACCTGAATCCCCGAACGGCGAAACGTTTTGATATCCGTTCGATACCCACCGTCAAGCTCTTCAAGAATGGTGAGGTCGTCGCCGGATTCTCGGGCCTTGCCTCAAAGGCCACCATTGCGGCGCTACTCGATGCCGCGCTGTCGACGCACGAGTCGCGCACGGAAGGCGCGCATCGACAGCCGGCGGCATTCATAAGGGAGTGACTCGTGCCGAAGGCCGTGTGGCACGGTCAGGTCATCGCGCAGAGCGATGACGTCCTGGTCGTAGACGGATACGCCTATTTCCCCAAGCGCGACGTGAACTGGCATCTGCTCGAGGAAAGCCCGCACCGAAGCGTATGTTCGTGGAAAGGCGAGGCGCGGTACTACTCCATCCGCCTCCATGAATCCGCCGCTACCGACGTCGCGTGGGAATACACCGACCCGAAGCCGGCAGCCGCGATGGTGGGCGATCGCGTCGGCTTCTGGCGCGGCGTAGAAATCGAGCAGTAGCTGGTCCGCGGCCGGGGCGGCGCTCACTGAAATTACCTGGACTCTCCGGGAACTTCCGGCGGCACTCGTGGTTTGTCTCCGTGAAACCTTTCAGGAGCTTTTACTATGAAACGCAACTGGCCTCGGGCAGTGGCGGGTGGTGTGTTGGGGACTCTCGTGATGACGGCGATCGGGTTATGGATAGCGCCTGTCATGGGACTGCCACGAATGAACCCCGCCGATATGCTTGCCGGCGCGATGGGGGGTAATGTCCTGCTCGGATGGGCTGGCCACTTGATGATCGGTATCATTCTCGCGCTGGTCTATGCGGTGGTGGCGCCGCGACTGCCCGGCGCACCGCCACTGCGCGGCGCTCTCTACGGGCTCGCCCCCTGGATTCTCGCGATGGTCGCGGTACTGCCGATGATGGGCATGCCGGCGTTCGGCGGCTCGGCGGCGCCCGCGATGGGAAGCCTCGTCGGCCACCTGGTGTACGGCGCGATTGTAGGCGTCGTCTACGGCGAGCCGGAGTCAGGGGCCGTCCTTCGACCAGCGCGCGTCTGAGCGGACCTTGCTAGGCCGCGAATCCTTCGGCTCTCAGGGCTGCGAGCACGCGGCTTCTGAGTGCCTCCGGACTCGAATGCTCGCGCCGGCTTGCTACCACCGCCTTGGTGAAGGCGAGCTCGAAATTGTATTGGGGGTAGCAGCGCTTGCAGGCCGAGAGATGCGCGCGAACCGCGGCTTCGCGATCCGCCGTCAGCTCGCCATCAAGATAGTCCCACAGCTGCCGCATCACGGCATCGCAGTCCAGCATTTCATTCCTCTTCATGACGATCCCCTCGGGTAGGATTTGCGTTGCCGTGCCCGGCGAACCCGGCGTCGCGTGCATACTCGATTAACCGTTCCTGGAGCAGCCGGCGCCCCCGAAACAGCCGCGACCGTACCGTGCCGATCGGAATCTCAAGGACGCGCGCGGCTTCGCTGTAGCCTTGCTCCTCGAGGTCAACGAGAACTACGGCCTCTCTGAAGACTTCGGGCAGCTCGTCCACGGCAGCGCGAATGGCGGCCATCATTTCCTTCCGCGCAAAAACATCTTCCAGTCCCTCCTGCTGCGCGGACGCGTGAACGGCGGCTGCGCCGAGCGCCTCCAAATCCGCATCTTCGTACGCTGTTACGCGCTGCTCGCGTTTCGACGAGCGCAGGTACGTGTTACGGCAAATAGTGAATAGCCACGCCCGGCACTCGCTTCCCGGAACGAACCGCTCCCACGCCCGAAAGGCGCGCAAGAACGTTTCCTGAACGAGGTCGTCGGCGTCGGACGCGTCGCGGGTTAGCGACAGCGCATAACGAGCGACGGCATCGAGATGCGGAAGGGCCTCGTCACGGAACCGCTCATCAGCTGTTCGCCGATCGTGCGGCAAGCCTGCCAGTTTCTGTACAATTATCGTGAGGCGGTCTCGCTTCCACGACATCATGCCTCGGGCTATGGAAAGTCGGAGAATTCAGCAGACGAATTAAAAGCCACAAGGAGCCGATTTAGTTCCCGGACGTATCGCGTGCGCGCAAGTGTACCGTAAAGTCAAGCGCCTTTAACCTACTGTTCCGAAAACTTAGAAATACAGGCCCTTGCCGACCGAGAGTCGGACGCGCTGTTGCTCTGATCGCGACGGAAACACCAGAAACGACTCAAGGAGAAACGAGGCAGGTGTGCTAGGTACAAATTCTTTTTCGAGAAACTTGAGCTCGCGGATGAAGATGTGCTCGCATCGTGCGAACGATTCAATAAGGCGCGGAATGATATCGTTCACGAGAAGGCGTTGGAAAGGGGGCCCGCCAAAGGAGGCGAGTTGCGAGTTGCACAGCGCGAAGCCGAGCACGCTCTGACGTTTGTCCGTCGCCTCTTTGGGCTTATAAGTGCGGATAAACCGGTCAAACCTTAGCACCAACCTAGCGCAGCCCCTCGCTGTCGCGGTCGAAATGGTAGTAGCCGAGCGGCGTACCCCGGAAGCCTTTGACGTCCAGCAAATATCCAGGCGGATGCACGACTACATCCAGACCGCGCGATTGGCTGCTGACCCAGGATACCCACTCGGTATGAAGAAGGAAAACACGTTCGCCCGCATACGGGCCGTCCAATGCCACGAGGTTAAGTCCCTTCCACCCGGCCTCGACCTTCGCACCCATTTCCTCTACAGCAGGCCAAGTCCACTTCTCGCCCGGAGAGCGATATTCAGTCATCGTCCTGCTCCTCCCATCCGGTCGGTGCGGTGAAGCTCGGTACGCGATACTGAGGAATCTGGAAGGCGCGAGCGTTCTCCTCTTCGTTCTCCCAGTCGCGTACACGACCCCCTTCTGTGAAGCCAGGGTGTTGGTCCTCCTGCTTGGGTTTCCGCGTGGACGCCTTCTTCCCAGCACGTTCCCACCAGCTCATTACCAGATAGCGGATCATCGCCATCATGTCGGCACCATCCGCTGAATCGTCGTCCGGGTTGTCTCGTTGCGCTTTCGTGTCCGGAAGTTTCGGGTACTGCCAGTTGTTGATCTCCCAGAGGAAGCGGCTTCCCATCACCGGCTTCCCGTTCTGGCTGGCGCGCATTCCGAGGAACCAAGTCTGTCCGTCGCCGATGCCGCGTCTCACCTTGAACGCTCCGCGGCCCAACAGGTTCTCCAACCGCTCCACACCCACCAGAATGATCTTGTTCTCTGCGGCCACACCAGTCACGCGGTAGGACGAACCGATGCGATCGAAGGCGGCATTGAGCTCCATAATGTCCTGCGGGTTGGCACAGTCACCGGTGATGACCATCTCGCCCGGCACGCCCCGCTCGGTCATGATTCTGTGAATCTTTCGTGCGCGCTTCTCAAGCGATTCCTTCTGGCTGAATACCTCGTCGATCAGCCTGAGTCCGCCGTCGGGCGTCTCGATCGCCAAGCCGAACGCAAAGCGCCAGAGTCCGAAATCCACCGCCGCGTGGAGCTTGCAGCCCGCGCGCATCCATGACCGGATGACGTGAGTGTCGATGTCCTCGATATGCTTCTCGGGCTCGAACGGCAGCACCAACCCGGTCGGCCGCACGAACTGCCCCTTTAGTCGTGCCGCGAGCTGGGCAGGATTGTGCGCCAACTCTTCGGCGAGAATGGCGATCTCGTCTGAACCGATGCTCGGATTGTCCTCGAGTCCGGCGTGGGAGATGAAGTGCTTGGTCGGATCAGTCATCCCGCCCTTCCAAGGTTCGTAGATGCGGTGATAGACCCAGGTCAAACCCTTGAGCGGTGTCATTGTCGCCAGTGTGATTCCGCCGTGACGCACTAACCGCGGCATCATCTCGTCCCAGACCGCTTCTGGGTGCTCCTCGTCCAGCCATACCGCGTGCACACGAGCCGATTGGTATTTGTCTGCGCCCTGCTCAGCGGCCTTCCCCGTTATACGACTGACCTTCCCGTTATCAGCACGGATGAGGATGTCGCGGTTCGTGCTCTTCCGGTAAGGTTGTGGTGCTGAGATGATCCGGCCGCGCGGAATCCATGTCAGCAGTTCGGGAAGAAGAATCTTCTCCCAGAGTTCCCACGTGAGCGCAGACGCCCAGATCGTAAGGTCCGGCTCCCACCTCTGAAGGTACGGGTGTCGTCCCAGCGCGAGCAGGACAACGTCAATCGAGCTCGGTCGCATCCGTGACGACGATCTGGTGGAATGGGGCGAGTGGGTCGATGAGGACACGCCTAACGAGAGATATGAAAGAGAGCAGGTGCGCTGGGGTGATCTCTCGTGTTACGAGCGCCACACCGTTGAGCGCGAATCAGGTGGCAAGCTCGTCGGCGGGTTTCCGTTTTAGGGAACAACCCAAAACTAGAGCGCAACGCCGACTTCAATCTTGTTGTCGCGTGATATGGAATCGACATCCCGGTGATATGAAAACGACATTGACGGTTGTCCAAAGTCCTCCGAGGTTTGATAGATAAGCCGGCTTGGGAGCAAGGATGTTGACGCGGTTCGGACACCCCGCTGTTAGTGTCTCGCGTGACGCTGACCGCAGCTTGGCCGTTATTGTGTTACTGAGCTGAGTTGTCGTTCCGCAGATCCCCGCACCTACTAGGAGAGTAAAAATGAAGAGTCCGACGAACCGCTTCATTGCGGTCCTCTACACAGTGTTTGGCCTCGGCGTCTTCGCAATGGCGTACTTCGGGGTCGGGAGCAACAGCCAGCTCGCAAATGCACTGCGAATCTTCCTTGCCACGGCGGCGGTGTTCGTGGCGGTCCACGCGGTTTTGCGTCGGAACCTTCCAGCCTTGATGGTAGCGGCAGGACTCACGGCCTGGTCGGTCGATGCCTTCATGCCACAGCGAATCTTGACCTTCGTCGGGATCGCTCTCTTTCTCGCTGGGTTCTTTCTGCTGGCGCGGTCGCGGCGGAACATGACCCCTATCCACTAAGGAACACAATTCACAAGGGGAATTTCATGCGGGCCTCACGAATCGGACTGGCTGCCCTAGCTGTCGGGATGATCGCTTGTGTTGATGCGACAGAACCAACAGTGAGGCCACCAGCTTCAACAGAAGGATCGCAAGTTTCAATGACCGGCATCAGCTCAATCACCATCCCAACTCTCGACGGCCGTCTCGTCAGGACCACCACGCACGAGTGGGCCGTCGACGCCGTCGTCACTAACGGGATTGCCGAAGCAGAGCGACCGAACCTGTCGCGCATCACAGACCCGAACGGTCCCAAAATGCCAGTGCTCTTTGTCGCCGACGGCAACCAACTCGCACTGGGACGCGCGGGCCATCGCGAGTTTATTCCCGGGCGCGACGCGAGAGGCGCGAGTCACGAGTTCGTTTTCGTCAACGGCGCAGCGGGGCCAGCTAAGACGATCGTTCACGTCGGGCCAGATGGCCAAGTCGACCAAGCCTACAGCCTCGAATGGAAAAGAGTGCGGGGGGGGTGGGAAGCGATTTCGTACACCTTGACGATGTTCAAGGGCGGCAAGGCCGTGGTGCAAATCCGCTCGGCGAGTAAGAAACTGGCGCCGAGTGGGCCTTCGATGCTACTCGGTGATTGCGCGTATAACCCAGACTGCGACCCCACGGCCGGCGGCGGTGGTGGCGGGGGCGGTGGTGGAGGGGGTGGTGGCTCCCTGTACGGCTGTTGTAGCGCGCAGCTCCAAGATTACCTAGCGGCGGCGGCGGCGCTCGCAGCGGCAACACAGGTCGCGATCGACAACGGCAGCATTTTCGAGCCGTGGATAGCGATTGGATTGGCAGCGGGTGCCGCCTACGTCTTTATCCTCTTGCAGCGGTACAACTCATGTTATCAGGATTGCATAAGACGTTACGGCGATTCGGGAGGAGGTACTGCAGTCGGCTCGCTACTCGCACCATTTGATCGTTACTACATGCGGCCAGTGTAGAACTCGCGGTGCATCATCCGCGACGCGCTTTATGTTGGTGAACACAAGCGGGAACCGCGGATAAACGGAGGCAATCGTAGCAAACAACGTAGCAAAACTTTCAGGATGCAAAAAGGCCGTACAGTCTAAGTGATGTACGGCCATCTGCTTATGTGAGTCGGGACGGCGGGATTTGAACCCGCGACCCCCTGAACCCCATTCAGGTGCGCTACCGGGCTGCGCTACGTCCCGTACTGCCCCGGTCACCCGAGCCAGACAGACTGGGGAACATAGTTGGCTCGTCCCACGCGAACAACCCGAATTCCAGCCTAGCTCCCCCGTTTTTTATGATCGGCCGCCTTCCTCGCACGGTCGTTGCGGTAAACCCGGCCTCAGTCATCGATCCTCGATCGAAACCCGGAGTGTCTGCGTTGATCAGGCGACTTAAAATCTTCGAAAGCTGGTCTCCAGGTGCGCACCCGTACATCAGGACATTGGAGATAAATGGCTGAGAAGGCTGAGAACAAGCCGCGTCCGCCTGAACCGAGCGCGGAAGAAAAGCCCGGCGATCGTGCCACCCCGGTAATCCCGCTCGGGAACGTTCGCCTCGCAGACACCCTCAAGCACGGCGGGCGAATCTACCAGCTCATGGTCGATTCGGTCCGCGACTACGCCATCTTCATGCTCGATCCGAACGGCTACGTCGCCAGCTGGAACAAGGGAGCACAGCGACTGAAGGGCTACAAAGCCGATGAAATCATCGGCCGCCATTTCTCTGTCTTCTATCCCCCCGACTCTATCGCCAGTGAATTGCCCCAACGCGAGCTCGTAGGCGCGATCCGAGAGGGACGGTTCGAGGATGAAGGGATGCGTGTCCGGAAGGACGGCACAATGTTCTGGGCGAACGTCGTCATTACTCCCGTCCGTGACGACGATGGAAGCCTAGTGGGATTCGCCAAAGTCACGCGGGACCTCACGGAGCGGCGGAGCGCCGAGCAGAAGGCGATTGCCGACGCGCGCCGCCTCGCCGAATCGGAAGCGGCGAGCATCGCCAAGTCCGAATTCCTCACTGCGATGTCGCACGAGCTCCGCACTCCGCTCAACGCGATTGCCGGCTACACCGAGCTCCTTACCCTCGGACTCGGCGGACCCGTGTCGTCGGAACAGAACGATTATCTGGAGCGGATCCGGGCGAGCCAGCAACACCTCATGGGCATCATCACCGACCTGCTGAACTTCAGCCGGATCGAGGCCGGTCATCTGACCTACGCCATCGCTCCGATATCCCTTCGCGATGTCATCGTTTCCGTCTCAGCTCTGGTGGAGCCGCAGGCTCAGGCAAAAGGCGTCGAACTAAAGATCGACGCTTCCGAGGGCGATTGCGTAGCCCTCGGTGATCGGCCAAAGGTAGACCAGATCGTCCTCAATCTGCTCTCGAACGCGATCAAGTTCACCGGCGCGAAAGGAACCGTGCGGGTCGAATGCAGCGCCACCGAAAAAACGGCTTCGATCAGCGTCATAGACACCGGCCTCGGCATTCCCGCCGACAAGCTCGAGTCGATCTTCGAGCCGTTCGTGCAGCTGGGCCGCTCCTTGAGTAGCGCGCACGAAGGAATGGGACTCGGACTCGCGATCAGCCGCGATCTTGCGCGCGCGATGGACGGAGATCTCACCGTCAAGAGCACGGTGGGCGGCGGATCCACTTTCACTCTGATCCTGCCGCGCCGCCGGGCGGACGACGCCGCGGAAAAAGCGAAACTCTAGGCGGGAATCAACCTGCCTACATAGAAGTCGCCGAACTCCGCGTACTTCGCGCTGACCTCGTCGAAGCGCATGTCGGTCACGAGCTTCTTGAAATCGAGTGGGTCCTGAGCGAATAGCGTGACGCCCCATTCCCACGCGTCGAGCCCGATCGCCCCGGTGATCACCTGCTGTACTTTTCCCGCGTACCGGCGGCCGGTCAGTCCGTGACTTTGCATCAGCCGGCTTCGCTCATCGAGCGTTAGCGTGTACCAGTTTTGCTCGGCGTCCCTGCGCTTTGACATCGGATAAAAGCAAACGTACGGCATGCTCGCGGGCAGCTCGGGATAGAGTCGTCGCTTCACCTGTTGGCTCTCGCGCTCCGCCGTCACGCGTCCAGCGAGTGTCCGCGCGTAGTCCGCGTCACCAACCTTTCCCCCACGCGCCTCCGCGGCGCGCGCGAGCTCGGCAGTTATATGGTATAGGCCCGCTTCAGTGACGCTGAGAAATGAATAAGCCGGATCGGCCGCTTTCCCCAATTCCGTCTTCGCAAGCGCACTCTGCGCTGCTCCTATGCCATCGAGCGATTCACGAAAGTGAATCGCCATGATATCGGATGTCGATCCGATCAGACGCACGAAGCAGCTCCATCCGCTCGGAGCCGGCGAGGCATCCTTCACGCGGGGTTTTGTTGCCCGCCGCGCTGGATTCATCGCGGTTGCCGCGCTCTTCGCGAGCCGCGAGATGCGTGCGGTGTCGGGCTTCTGCCCGGGAAATCGAAAGATCTGGTGCAAGGCGTACCACCCCTCGAGTGTCTCGGGTGGATGCGCAATCGTTGGCATGGTCATGATGTAAAGTTACCGGGCCGGGCACACTGGGGTACCGCCCCTTGTAAGCGCCTATGGTCGCGGAGGAAGCTTGTAGTTCCGTCCCCTGATCGCCACCAGGAGCGTCGGGACAACGTACAGAGTGATGGGCGTGGAGATAGTGAGGCCACCGATCACCGCCAGCGCCAGTGGCCTCTGCATCTCGCTACCCGCGCCGAGCCCGAGTGCCAGCGGCAGCAATCCGAACAACGTGCACAGGGTCGTCATCAGAATTGGCCGCAGCCGCACTCCGCCCGCTTCCACGAGCGCGCGGTCCAGCGGGACTCCTTCCGTCTGCATTCGGTGACGTGTGAAGTCCAGCAGAATGATTCCATTCTTGACGATCAGACCGACGAGAAGGATCAGGCCCATGAATGACGAGACGTTGAGCGGAGTGCCGGTCAACAAGAGCAGCAACATCGCGCCGACGAACGAAAGCGGCGCCGCCAACAGAACCACGAATGGCTCGATGAACGACTGGAACTGCAGTACCATCACTGTTACGACGCACGCGACAGCGAGGCCAAGGACGACCATGAACCCTCGAAATGCTTCCTGCTGGCTGGCGTACTGTCCGCCCAGCTCGAGGCGTACACCCGGCGGCAGCCGCTGACTCGACAGGACCTTCTGCACATCGTTCACCACACTGCCGAGTGATCTCCCACTGACGTCAGCTGTAATAGCGATCATCTGCTGCTGATCTTCCCGCAAGAGCTCTGCGCGTGTCTCCGTCGGCTGGAAATCAGCTAACGTTCCGAGCGGAACCGTGGCCCCTGTTTGAGGCGAGACGATCGGCAACGTCTTCAGTCGATTGGGATTGAAGCGAACGCTGTCAGGGGCTCGAACGCGAACGCCGATGGCGCGGTCCTCCAGCCTCACCTCGCCCGCGGGAGCGCCAAGCAGCGCCGCCATGGCGGAGACGGAAATCTGCTCGGGGGTGAGCCCTACTCTATTCGATTCCGCTTCGTTGACGCGCATCGCCAGCTCGGCGGTTGGCTCGCTGACGCCGTTGAACAGGTCGACGAGCCCCGGTACTTCGGTGAGCCTGGGCTCGATGCTCACAGCGTACGCCTCGAGGCGCGCGAGATCCGGTCCGAACAGCTTGATCTCGATGGGCCGCGCGGAACCGGCGAGATCGTTGATGACATCCGACAGGATCTGAACGAAATCGATTTGCAGCCGTGGAACGGCGGCAGTGACTTTCCCGCGCACTTCGTCGATCACTTCGAAAATTGTACGGGATCTGTCGCTCTGCGGCTTTAGACGCGCCACGATGTCGCCCGTGTTCTGCTGGGTGGCAAACAGACCTAGCTCGGCTCCGGTCCGCCGTGACGTCGCCACGATCTCCGGGGTGTTGGCGAGGATTTTTTCGACGATGTGGAGCTGCCTGTCCGTTTCCGAGAGGGCAGTTCCTCCAGGAGTGAAGTAATCGAGGACAAAGGCGCCCTCATCCATCTCCGGCAGGAATCCCGTACCGACGAAGCGGTGCACAATAATTCCGGCAACTATCAGAATGGCTCCCGCCGCGAGCATGCGCCGCGGATGATGGAGCACCCGCTCCAGCGACCACTGGTACCGCGTCGAGAGAGCATCGAGAGACTCTCGTAGCCGGTCGAGCATGCCGGGTCCTTTGGCTGCGCCGCTCGCGGGCTGCACCTTGGGGGCATCGTGATCGGTGTCGGTTTCACGAAGGAACTGATCCGCCATCAGCGGGATGATCGAGAGGGCGAGCAGCAACGAAACCATGACCGCGATGGTCAGCGTTATCGAGAGCGCCGCGAAGAACTGGCCAACTACTCCGGTGAGAAGCCGCAGCGGCAGAAAGACTACGACCGTAGTAATGGTCGACGTCGTGACGGGCCATATCAGCTCCTGCACGGCTTCGCGAATTGCTTCGTGCCGATTGCTGTTGAGACGCAGGTGCCTGACGATGTTTTCTGTGATGACGACAGAGTCGTCGATCACCAGTCCAATCGCGATCGCCATCGCACCTAGTGTCATCAGGTTGAACGTCTGCCCGAGCATGTACATGGCGAAGACGCTGATGGCGAGCGTGAGCGGAATCGACGAGGCGCTGATTGCCGTGATGCGCGTGTGGTGCAGAAAGAGCAGCAGGATGATGACGGCAAGCACTGCCCCGATGATCATCGCGTCCCGAACCGAAGCCATCGCATCGCGTACCAGGGCACCCTGATCGTAGACAGGCTTGAGGACCGCACCGGGCGGCAAGGTCTTCCTGACCGCCGCGGCGAGATTCGCAACGCTGTCCGCGATCGCGAGTGTGTTGCCACCGGGCTGCCTCGTGATGTTCAATAGCGCGGCTGGCTTGCCGTCACCGGAGACGATCATCACGTGATCGACGCTTCCCAGCGTCACCGTCGCGATGTCCCGCACGCGGAGACCCTTACCGACTACGACGTTGGCGATGTCATCTGGGGTGTGCGCTTCCTGCGCGCTGACGATCAGGTACTGCTTATAGTCCTGGGCGACACGGCCGACGGCGTTGACTCCAGTGGCTGCCTTGATTGCGTTGGCGAGGTCGTCGTACGTCAGTCGCTGCGACGCGAGCCGCGTGGGGTCGGCAACGACTTCTACTTCACGAATGTCGCTTCCCTGCACGTCGACGCGTCCGACTCCCGGCACACGCGAGATCAGCGGTTTCAGTTGATACCGCGCAATGTCATAGAGCGTACCCGGGTCACCGCCCTCCAGGTTGTAGGAGAGGATCGGGAACAGTGACGGGGTCATCCGCTCGACTATGATCTCCATGTCGGCGGGTAGCTGCGGTCGCACTTCGTTCACGCGAGCCTGGACCTGTTGCAACGCGTACATCATGTCGGCGTTGTCGGAGAACGTGATGCTTATCTCCGCGCCACCGCGTATGGACCGCGATCTCACCCGTGTGACGCCGGGAACGATGCTGATCGCTTCCTCGATCGGCCGCGTCGCACTGAACACCATCTGTCGGGCGCCAAGCGACGAGCCCTCTGCCACGACCAGAATGCGCGGGAAGGCGAGCTCGGGATAGATCGCGGACGGAAGTTTTGTCGCGGCGTAAATGCCCGCCACGCTCAGCAATCCGACTATCAGGTAAATGAATCGCCGCTGCGCGGCGAGCACGTCGAAGAGCGAGCTCACTATTTCGCCTGACTTACCTTGACGCTGTCCTCGACTCCATAAGCGCCCTCAGTGACGACCCGTTCGCCGCCGGAGAGACCGCCGGTGATCTCGACTACGGTGTCGGTGCGACGACCGATGGTCACCTTGCGGGCCAGCGCGAGGTTGTCGGCGTTCACGACGAACACCTTGAATCCATCGCCTTCGGGGACAAGCGCGGCGACGGGCACCACGATCGCTCGCGGTTTGATACCCATGCTGATCTGCCCGAAGATCGTCTCGCCGATTCGCAGCGTACGCGCTGTTGGCGGCGCCTGTGCACGCACCTCCACGCTGCGCGTGGCGGAGTCTACAGTAGCGCCAACCGAGATGATCCGTCCGATGCCAAGCGCTTCGCCGGTTGCCGTCTCGCCGGCGCTCAGTGTGACCGCGGCGCCCGGTCCGATGTGCGCGGCATCGGACGGTGCAACGTTGAACACAATGTCGAGCGCGCTCACATCCGCCACCTCGACGAGCGGCTGATTCACGTCAGCCGAGGCGCCGATCGAGGCTTTGAGCTGGGTTACGACTCCCGAGATCGGCGCGCGGACGACTGCGAGCTGCGCGAGGCGGCGGGCGGTGATCGCCGTTGCGCGCGCTTGCGCGAGATCCTTTGCCGCCTGCTCCGCGTCTTTGCGCGGGACGATCCCCGCATCTGCCAGGCGACGCGCGCGGTCGTACGCCTGCTGTGCAGCGGCCAGAGCGGCTTCCGCGCTCTGGGCCGCGGTGATGAATGGCGTCTGTTCGAAAGCGATCAGGGCGGTTCCTGCCGAGACTTTCTGACCTACCGAGACGAACACCGCGGTGATACGGGCAGGGGCTGGCGCACTTAGCGAAGCGAGATGGCCGCTGTGTACGGCGACAGTTCCGATCGAACCCACTTTGTCCTCGAACGGCTGCACCAGGGCCGTGGCTGTCTTGACCTGCACGACCGCAGTGGGATCCGCCGCCGTTTCCGATTTCCGGCACGCGACACCGACGAGCAAAGCGCCAACCAGCACGTGAGTTCTCATCGTGCCGGTGCGGTCAGAGAGTAAAGCCGCAGCGTCGCGGTAGCGATCCACGCGTCGGCGAGATCGTTGACGTACTGGGAAAGAATGTCGCGCGCGTTCCGCTGCGCTTCGAGCACGGCGGGCAGCCCTTGTGCCCCCTCGCGATACGCGACGAGCGACATCGCGGCGATGCGATTGGCGCTCTCCACGAGGACTCTGTCCCGCTCGAGCTTCTCGAGAGCCACCGCGCGCTCGCGACGTGCCCGTCCGATCGTTGCCTGTGTCTGATAGAGAGCCAACGCGAGCTCGGCACGCGCCCGCTCCCGTTCCGCTTCTGCCTGGGCGATTGGTCCGCGATTCCGGTTCAATAGCGGCAACGGAATGGAGACGCCGACCGTGGGCAGCAACCCCGGAGTGCCAGGATCACCCCATTCCACGCCTGCCTGAAGGCTGAACGGCGTGAAGATGCTTCGTCGCTGCACTCT
>JBBQAV010000074.1:0-13528 GCA_038316775.1 Gemmatimonadales bacterium
GGATTGATCGGGCCCAACGCGGCCGGCAAGACCACGCTCGCGAAAATCATTCTCGGCCTTACCAAGGCTGATTCGGGAACGATCTCGATCGACGGTGTCCGGATCGGCGCAGACGAGGCCTATCGTTCCCGAATCGGCTACATGCCGCAGATGGCCCGTTATCCCGAGAACCTCTCGGCGCGTGAGCTGTTCGACATGCTTATCGACCTGCGTCGCTCCCTGGGTCCAACGGACACCGAGTTGGTCGGTGCGTTCGACTTCGGCGGCGCGTTGGACAAGCCGCTCCGCACGCTTTCAGGCGGTACGCGCCAGAAGGTGAACGCCGTTATCGCGTTTCTCTTCAGCCCGGATCTCCTGATTCTCGACGAGCCGACGGCCGGCCTGGATCCGCTCGCCAGCGGAATCCTCAAGGCCAAAGTCCTCGCCGACAAGGCTGCCGGGAAGACATTTCTCATGACATCACACATCATGAGCGAATTGGACGAGCTCGCTGACGACATTGCGTTCATCAATGAAGGCAGGGTCGCATTCTCGGGCGCCGTGACCGAGCTCAAGCGTATTACGAGACAATCCAGCATCGAGCGCGCGATTGCCGAGATGATGAAGCAGGGAGCGGCGGCATGAGAGTGACGGCCAAAGTGGCGGGCTACGAGATCCGGGACGTTCTGAGAAGTCGCTGGCTCATCGGCTACACTCTGTTCTTTCTCGTTATTACCGATGCACTCTTCCGTTTCGGCGGCGGCGGAGAGAAAGCGCTGCTCAGCCTCGTGAACCTCGTGCTGTTCGTGATACCCCTGGTCGCGATTGTCTTTTCGACCGTCTATCTCTACCACGCACGGGAATTCATCGAGCTACTGCTCACCCAGCCGATCAAGCGGCGTCAGGTATTTCTCGGACTCTACATGGGATTGACGCTGCCACTGTGTCTGAGCTTCGTGGCCGCCGTTTGCATTCCGTTTGTAATGCATCGCGGCGTGGGCAGCACGCAGCCAGGCACATTTGCCGCTCTGCTGCTCGCCGGCATTGCGCTGACAATGGTGTTCACCGCTCTCGCGCTCCTGATAGTTGCGCGGACCGAAGACAGGATGAAGGGACTTGGATTGGCGGTTGCGCTCTGGCTTTTCCTGGCTGTTCTCTACGACGGATTGGTGCTGCTCCTCGTTTCGATAATTGCCGACTATCCGATTGAGAAGCCTCTGCTCGCGCTGATGCTCGCCAACCCGATGGACCTGGCGAGGGTAGCGCTGCTGCTGCAGTTCGACGTCGCCGCTCTGCTTGGCTACACGGGTGCGGTACTGCAGAAATTCTTTGGGCGATCGGTTGGAGTCGCGGTGACTTCGCTCGCGCTTGGATTCTGGATATTCGGCCCGCTTCTCGCGGGTATGAGGGCGTTCCAGAAAAAGGATTTCTGAACTGCGCGTCGATCGCTGCGTTCGCCGCCCCACCCGTCGCATTATCCATCACCCGAAAGACCGAGGACGTTTGTCTATGAGAAAGGAAATCGCGTTGTTGATTGTTGTCAGCTCGCAGCTAATGCTCGCGTCGTGCAGTAAAGGGGAAAAAGCGGGAACGGCCGACACCTCACAGGCTGGCGGTGCCGTCACGACTGCACCCGGCGGCGAAGCGACCCCCGCACCTGGGGGCAAAGTCATCGTCATCGAAACGGTAACCGACGAGAAGGGCAATTATTTCATTCCTGCCAAGGTCGAAGCGCACAAGGGAGATGTGCTGCGCTTCAAGCTCAGAATCGGCGTGCACAATGTTCACTTTCTGCCCGATTCGAACCCCGGCAAGACAGGTCTTCCTCCCGCGAGCGAGATGCTGCAGCTACCCGGACAGACGTACGACGTCCCGGTCAGCTTCGCCGCCGGCCACTACTATTTCCAATGTGATCCGCACGTTGCGCTGGGAATGAAGGGTCATCTCGAGGTCGAAGAGTAAAACTTGGACTGGTTCGTAAGACGCTTCATAAAATCGGCGCTGGTGTGGCTCGGACTCGGTGTGACGCTCGGCGTCGCCATGGCGGTGCATCCCCTCTGGATCATTTATCGGCCCGCGCACGTGCACATAAATCTCCTGGGGTTTGTCACGATGATGATCTTCGGGGTCGCCTACCACGTCATCCCGCGCTTCTTCGGGCATCCGCTCCACAACAAGAGGTTAGCCGGGGTGCACTGGTGGCTCTCGAACACAGGGCTTGCAGTGATGGTGGTCGGGTTCGTGATGGCTCCCCACGTCGGTGGTCGGAGCATCCCAATTCTTGCGAGCGGTGGGACTCTCAGCGCCCTCGGCGCGTTCGCCTTCATCTTCAATCTCTGGCAGACGATGGACGGCCCTGCGGCTCTCCGTCGAATTGAAGAGTCGCCGGAATCGCGCCGGCCTCCGCTCGTACAAAAGGACACTTGATTCTTCCGCGGCCGCACCGCCGCAGCGGGAGCTAGAACCTCTCGCCCTTGGCTTCCCGAACGTGACTTCCCGCGGAGCGAATCCGGGACCACATAGTAAAGAAAAAAAGAGCAATTCCAGCAAGCTGGCAAAGGCTGGCGATCACAACACTCCATCGAAGCCAATAGGCAGCAGAGTATAGCCGCCCCAGCTCCGTCGCCACACGAACGGAGGTTCCGATCGTGAGAAGCCAATACGCGACAGATGCCAGCTTCGGATCATAGCGCTGATCGCCACGCTCGGGCTTAGGAAAGAGCCAGAGCGCCACTCCGAGGATCATCATCATAACGAATCCGACGAAGATGGCGTGCGTGTGGGCGCTCGTGGCGTATTGGCCCGGATACCGCAGGTAGATCTCGCGTTGGATGACCATCCACGTTCCGATGGCGAGGCCAACGGCGAGAAATGCTATCGCGGTCTTGATGAAGCGGCGGACGAGGGAGTGCACAGTTCAAATAAGGTCAGGAAAAAGTGCACAAAACACCAGCGCTACGCCGCGCCGCCGCGAGGAATCGTAGCGCTTACAACGAGACGTCGCACACGGCGACGCTTTCCCCTCAGGCGAACGTGGGCTCCGCCCGGAGGCCGCGCTCCGCCTTCGTCGCTTCGGGGAGTACGGCGTTCCGATCCGGGTGAAATACCAGAGTGGAAGTCCGGGCAGACCGTGTGACCGCATCAGTCACGCTTCCACGCAGCATTCTCGACAGCCCGCCGCGTCCATGCGTAGCGATCGCGACAAGGTCGGCCCTCTCACGAGCTGCAAATCCGGTTATCTCCTCCGCGACGTTTTCTCCGATTACGATATCTGTCGCTACCGCGAAGCCGGACCGGCGCAGCCGTGCGGCGATGCGGAACAAGTAGGCCTGCGCCGCGGCAATGTCCCTGTCCCACCAGGGAAGATGAGGATCCGGGATCTGTTGCTGCGAATAGCTGTGCGGCTTCAAGACAAATAGAAGCGTAAGCTCCGCGTCCTCGATTGTCGCGAGGCTCGCAACCCGAGGAAGGATCTGTTCGGCGAGCGCCGACCCATCGAGGGGAACGATGATCCGTCGGAATGTCTCACGAACCTGGGGATTGAGATAACTGGCGGGCGGCTTCACGACCAGCACCGGAATCGCCGTATGGCGAATCAGCGAGTCGGTTACGCTGCCCAGCGAGAGGCGGGAGAAACCACTGCGACCGTGGGTGCTGATGACGATGAGATCAACGTCGTGACGGTTCGCATAACCGGCGAGCGAATCGGGCACTGGTCCTTGCTCGAGCGCAACGCTCACCTCGGCGTCGGTTATCGTTCTGCACTCGGCTGCGAGCGAGTAGAGCTCGGCTAGGGCGGTGTCGTGCTCCTGCCGGAATCCTTCAGCCGGGGCAACCATACCGTCCGCGCCCATTCCGATAAATGCATTGTTCGACAGGACTCGCACGAGCCGCACCTTTGCTTCGCTGCGCTCGGCCAATCGAAGAGCGACACGGATTGCTTCGCGGTCGAATCCTGAGCAGTCCGTGGGGGCCATGATTGTCTTGTACATGTGCATTCTCCGGAAGTTTTGATCGGACTGGGAAGCGGCTGCGCCTCCTTGTCACCCGATCAAGTTCGGAGTTTCCGAACGCGCGAACTGTCAGCCATTCGCTGATTTCTTGTCCGAGTTTCCCCTGTCGTTCGCCCGCCGCCCCGACGCGCTACGTCTTCCATGTAGGGGTTTCCCTGCCGAACCGGGCAGTATTCCACCCGAAAGTTCAGTCAGAATCCGACAAAAGTTCAGGTGAAGGGCCGACAGTTCGCGCCTACGGCCTGTCGTATCCTGAGTGCATAGGAATCACGCCCCAAATCGCCACGACATTGAGGACACGACATATGAGAACGATTTTTTTGATGACATCCGCGTTAATCGCGCTTGGCGCAACCGCCGCAGCGGCACAGGGCCCGTCGGCCGTCAGACTACGCCTAGAGCCCGGCAGCGAGGTCTCGATAGAAGGGACGTCGTCGATGCACGATTTCCACTGCAAGACCAACAAGATGAACGCTTACGTCGATGTAGATCCCGGCTACACCAAGGATCTCACCAAAGTCTCGCGTCCCATCGCCAGCGTCCTGGTGAACATCGTCGTCAGGACTCTCAAGTGCGGCAACACCAAGATGGATGAGAACATGTACAGCACGCTCAAGACCAAGGATTTTCAGATCATCACGTACAAGCTCTCTGGCTACGACATCCTGACCGGCTCGTCAAGCGCCTTTGCCGCGAACACCAAGGGAACTCTGACGGTCGCTGGAAAGGAAAAGGACATCGACATGAAGATCAACGCCTCTCGTCTCTCCGAGGGAAAGGCTACCGCAGAAGGTGAAGAGACGATTCTCATGTCCGACTTCGGAATCAAGGCACCGAGCTTCATGTTCGGCACGCTCAAAGTCGGCAACGAAGTAAAGGTGAAGTTCACACTCAAGGCAGGACCGGAAATGATCGCGCAGCTCGCCGCGGCCATGAATGTCCGCTAACCGGATACGCGATCACCGAAAGTCCACGAACCCTTCAATAACAAGGAGCTCACCATGAAACTGTATTGCTTGACCCTTATCGCCGCCGCGGCGACGTTGATCGTGGCGCCGAATTTGACGGCGCAGCAGTTAAACAACCTGTCCGTCATCGCCAGGCCGGAGACCGCAACGGTCGCCCTGCCCGAGACGATCGTCATCGCACTACCGGATTCCGCTGCGATGGACACGGTAAAGAAGATCGCGAAGGGACAGTCAAAGTTCCTGACGACCGCCCCCGGGATCGAGATGCAGAACTACCGCGCCGAGGACAAGAGGGGCATCAACGTCTTCGAAGCGCCGAAGGATGAATCGGTTGCGTACACCGGGTTCAAGCTCCAATGGGGCGCTGCTTTCACGCAGCAGTACCAGGGTCTCGACCACAGCAACACCGCGGCACCGAGACTGGTAACCGCCGGGACACCTCCGGTCACCACCAATGCCAATCAGCTCGTTCGGATCGGTCACGGACCAAACAACGCGACCGCCAATCTCTACCTGAATGGCCAGCTGGCGCGCGGAATCCGCGTCGCCATGACGACCTATTCATCGGCGCGGCACCATCAGGAGACTTGGGTGAAGGACGGATACCTTCTCGTCGACGCGTCACCGATCGACTGGGCGCCTCTCAACAGCCTCATGAAGTACGTGACGATCAGGGCCGGCCATTTTGAAATCAACTACGGCGATGCGCACTTCCGCCGCACTGACAATGGCAACTCGATTCGCAACCCGCTCGTCGGCAACTATATCATGGATGCCTTCACGACCGAAGTCGGCGGTGAAGTCTACGTCCGCGCCAACGGCTTCCTGGCAATGGCCGGCGTAACCGGTGGCGAGAGCCGTGGCATGATCACCAACGTCGGCAGACGCGCGCCGAGCTACCTGATCAAGCTGGGCTACGACAAGAAGTTCAGTGATGACTTCCGGTTCCGCCTCACAGGATCGGAGTACGCCACTGCCAGCTCAGTCAACAATACGCTGTACAGCGGTGACAGAGCGGGCTCGAGATACTACGATGTTCTCGAGAATACAACCTCCTCAGAGACCGCGCAGGCCTGGTCCGGTGCGATTCAGCCTGGAATCAGGAACAGCATTCACGCATTCGTAGTAAACCCGTTCCTGCAGTTCCGCGGACTCGAGATCTTCGGCAACATCGAATCAGCGAAGGGACGCTCACAGGGTGAGACGGCCAACCGCACCTGGAAGCAGAACGTGGGAGAAGTGGTGTACCGCTTCCTCCCCGATCAGCGGCTCTATGTCGCGGCTCGCTACAACACGGTGAAGGGAGCATTCGCAGTCGGAGCGCCGGAAGTCTCGGTCAAACGCTCGCAGTTCGGCGGTGGCTGGTTCCTGACCCCCAACGTCCTTACCAAGCTCGAGTGGGTGAACCAGAAGTACCTCGACTTCCCGACCACGGATATTCGTAATGGCGGCCAGTTCAAGGGATTCATGGTCGAAGGCGTCGTGGCCTTCTGACCAGGCCGTGTAGCGCCGCGGAGATCATCCGCGGCGCTACACGTCCCGCTGTACCGCCGGCCGTCCGGGCCGGTTTGCCACATGGAGGAGTTCAAAATGTCGCTCACAACCAATCATCCCCGGGCTTCCTCCCTCGAGTTGGTCCCGGCGCTCGGGACTCTGGACAGGGCCGAATGCGAAGCCCTTCTCAAACGGAACGTCGTCGGACGCCTCGCGTTTGCGCTCCAGGACCGGGTGAACATCGTTCCCGTCCACTTCGTCTACGACGAAGGATGGATCTACGGACGCACTGCGCCGGAAGGGAAGCTGGTTCCAATTCTACGGAACCGCCGAGTCGCGTTCGAGGTTGACGAGCATCAGGGAATGTTCAGCTGGCAGAGCGTCGTCGTTCACGGCTCGATGTATTTGATAGATCCCGACGCCGGCGACAAAGAGAAGGCAGCGGAAGAGACCGCCCTGCGGCTGATGCGGCGGATTCTGCCATCGACTCTTGGGAAAGCTGATCCGGTTCCATTCCGGAACCAGCTCTTTCGCATCCAGGTGTCTGAGATCTCCGGTCGGTTTTCCGCTCTTGGCGGGACTCGAACCGAGACGCCAAACGACCGCACGCGCGACGAAGGCGCCGATGCTGAAGCGGACGCCCGCCTCCGCGAAAGCGTGCTCGGCGCCTTGTCGACGCTGAGTCCCCCGAGTCTGTCGCGGATCCATGTCGATGCCTTCGATGGGATGGTCGTACTATCGGGTTTGGTCGATACTCCCACCGAGCGGAATGAAATCGAGCGTGAAGTTCTTCGCGTCGAGAACGTTCGCGCGGTAGTGCAGCAGCTGGAGACAGCGTTTCCAGTGCAGCGCCATCCCGCCGCGACGGAGCTGGCGCGCGATGCAATCAGGCAGCTGGGCCAGAGCCCCGAGCTGTCATCGGCGAGTGTAAAGGTCGTGGTCGAGCACGAGTGGCTTCGCGCGGAGGGAGCCGCGGCGACTCCGGCGCTGAAGGATGAGGCAATCCGTCGCCTGAGAGACGTGAGTGGCGCACGCGGAGTCATCGATCGCATACACGTGGAAAACGGTTCCGCGTAAAGGAGGAGTTATGTTGGCAGTCCATTCACAGTCGAAAACCAAGAGCCCACAAGGCACCGTCGCGGCTAAGCCGCAGGTGATAATGGTGGCGACTGACGGCACGTCCCAATCGGAGCCGGCGATCGCATTCGCCAGGGCTTTCGCGAAGAGATCGACGCTCGACGTCAGAGTGGTGAGCATCGTCGATCATTCGCCGATGCCATGGGGTGGGGCCGATCGAACCGTCATCGCCGAGTACGAGCGCTCGCTGCAAAAGGAGGTGCTCGAAAAGGCAAAGTTTCAGGTCTCGAGCTCGGGCGCCGCCGACTGGCCGGTCGAGATTCAGACCGGGGATCCGGCGACGAGAATCAGCGCGCTTGCTACGGAGGTAAACGCGAGCCTCGTGGTAGTCGGGCTCGGCGGCCACGGCGCCGCTGCTCGCCTGTTCGGCAGCGAGACGGCGCTGCGTCTAGTACGAGTCAGCCAGACTCCCGTTCTCGCCGTAGCGCCAAAGTATCGGGACGCGCCCCGCCGCATCATGGTGGCGATGGACTTCAGCGAGGCCAGCATAGAAGCAGCACGCCTTTCGCTGGAGCTGGCCGATAAAAACGCGACCATGGTTCTCGCGCACGTGGTGCCGTGGGATAGGAAGGAATACATACCTGAAGACTGGTTCCGATCGCACGAGTCCTCGGTCGGCGCCGAGCTCACCCGCGTTGCTCACTGGCTGGACGACGGTCGGAAGTTCCGCATCAGCCACCGGATTCTCTACGGGAAATCGGCGTCGAGTCTGCTCGCCTATGCCGATGAGCTGGGTGCCGACCTCATTGTGGCGGGAAGTCACGGTCGCACACTGCTTGGCAGAGCGCTCACAGGACAAACCGTATCGAAATTGATACGGGGCGCTCGTTGCTCGGTCCTGGTTCTGCCCGCGGCGGCCGCGTTCAAGCCTCATGGTCGCCCCCGCACGGAGGACGTCGCTGCTGGCGGAAAGGAATGGGCGGCTACGCTCGATGAATTCTCCAAGCGAAATGTCGGACGGCGCGGGCGTCTGGAGGTCGACGACGCAGACCTCGGAGCGCAGGTGGAGATGTCAGGCTACTGTTTTCTCGGTGCCACGTACGAGCCGCACAATCGCCGTGCCACGCTCATGTTTGGGGCCATGGGTGTTGCGGGTCCACACCTCGAGCGCGGCATTTCGGACGTGAAGTCAGTCGATATTCTTCGCGGTAAGCCCGATAAGCCTGACTCCGCACTGTCGATCAGCCACGAGGGGGGGCAGACTCTACTCGTCTTCGACGATGCTGACCGGAAGGCAACCCACAATGACAGCAAACACGCGTAAATGGGTGACCGCGCCGCGGCCGTTCCCGGGATCTTCCCCAAGGAAGGACCCAGAGCGGCCCTCGCAAAAGCAACAGCGGGCGTATCTATCGGCGCCGCTGTTCGCGATACTCATGATCCTTCTCGGGGCGCTCGAGAAATTCGTGTTCGGCCTCCCGATGTTCGCGGAGGGGTTTTGGCTGCTGGGACTCGTGGGCGCTGGCTTCCCCGTGGTGTTGCGGACAATTCAAGCGGCCCTGAAAGGAAAATACGCTACTGATGTCGTAGCCAGCCTCTCCATAGTGACGGCGGCGATAATCGGTGAGCCGTTCGCCGGTCTCGTGATAGTTCTAATGCAAACCGGCGGGGAAGCGCTGGAGAAATTCGCCGAGCGTCGAGCATCGGCAGCGGTAAGCGAGCTCGAAAAGGCCGCGCCGCGAATCGCGCATAAGTTGACGAGCACGTCCGGTCTCGTCGATGTGCCCGTCGACCAGATCGAGCCGGGAGACGTGTTTCTCGTGCGTCCGGGCGAGCTCATCCCGTGCGACGGAATAGTGCTCAGCGGCATTTCCGAGATCGACGCATCGCAGCTTACCGGCGAGGCGATCCCCGTACAGGCGCAGAAAGGCACTTCCTTGATGAGCGGATCGCTCAACACCCACGGCGTTCTGAGCGTGAGAGCGTCCGCCAGAGCTTCGGAGAGCCAGTACTCCCGCATCGTCGAGCTGGTGCGAACCGCGCAGGCGTCCAAGTCCCCGCTTCAGCGACTGGCGGACCGGTACGCCGTTTGGTTCACTCCGCTGACGCTCGCAGTGTGTGCGGTGACTTTTTTCTTTACGAATAGCTGGGTGGTGGTGCTCGCCGTGCTGGTGGTCGCTACACCGTGCCCGCTCATTCTGGCAACACCGGTTGCGATAATCGGTGGAATCAATCGGGCAGCGAGGCGCAAGATCATCATGCGTCATGGCGCCGCGCTCGAGAATCTGAGTAACGCGCGCGTCGCGGTATTCGACAAGACCGGCACGCTGACGATCGGCAAGCCGCAAGTCGGGCGCGTGACCGTGCTCCCCGGTTTCGCCGAAGAGAAAGTGTTGACCTATGCCGCCGGGGTGGAAATCGGCTCCAGTCACCTGCTGGCCCGAGTGGTAGTCGAGGAGGCAGAGAAGCTGTATGGCAAACTGCCGGAGGCAACCCAGCACCGCGAGTCGCCCGGCGAAGGGCTGGTCGGCGTCGTGAACGGTATCGAGGTAGTCGTGGGGAGCAGAGCCTTCGTGTCGACCAAAGCGACCGCTCCTCTGGAAGCGTTCGACGACGTCGAGCGCGGAGAAGCGGGACTGCGCGCGTACGTTCTCATGTCCGGGTTACCGGCCGGAATAATCGAGTACGCCGACGCATTGAGGCCCGAGCTGATGGAGTTTCTCGCCGTCCTCAAGCGGCTTGGCATTACGCGACAGGTGCTGCTTTCGGGGGACCGCGCGGCCAACGCCAAAGCCGTTGGTGAGATGGCGGGCATGAACGAAATCCATGGCGAGCTGTTGCCCGCGGACAAGGCGGCCATCGTGTCCCGCATCCGTGCGCGCGGTGACGTCGTGATGATGGTAGGCGATGGAACCAACGACGCCCCGGCGCTCTCGGCGGCCGATGTTGGAGTTGCTCTCGCCGGTCATGGAGGCGGCGTTACCTCGGAAGCTGCCGATGTGGTGATTCTGGTCGATGACCTGAGCAAAGTCGGGGAAGCGGTCGCGATCAGTCGCCGCACGATGAGAGTCGCCCGCCAAAGCATCGGCGCTGGTCTGGTGTTGAGTGGAATCGCAATGGTGTTCGCGGCATTTGGCTACATCCCACCGACGACAGGAGCCCTCCTGCAGGAAGGAATCGATGTCGCGGTAATACTGAACGCTTTGCGCGCGAGCTGGTCGTAACCGACGACGAGCGGCGTGCCGAGCAAGGAGGAGAGATGCACAAAGTCATCATGGCACCAACGGAAGGATCAGAGATCGAGCGGCCCGCGATCACCATGGCCCTACGTCTCGCTCAGCGCTTCGATGCCGAGCTTCGCCTCGTCCGGGTCGAGAACGCGCCGGTGGTGGAAGAGGGGATTTCGAGTCCAGGCGTGCATGTCGCGAACGAGGAGGCCTACGCGGAAGCTCGACTGGCGCGACTGCGGAAGCTGGAAGCGCTGGGAGCTGAATGCCGGGTGCTTGGCGGGATCCGCGTCATCACGGCGCTGGAGAATGGAGTCGTCACCCACACGCTCCAGAATTATGCCAAGCGGTTCAATGTGGATTTGATCGTCATGTCGAGTCACTCCCAGGGCGGCCTCAAGCGAATCACCATGGGAAGCGTGACGGATTACCTGATCCGGCACGCCGACATTCCGGTACTGGTGGTCAAACCGTCTACCTCTTTCGAGGACAGCGATCCGGTTCGGACGTTCAACCGAATCGTCGTGCCGCTGGATGGATCAGTGCTCGCGGAGCAGATCATTCCACAGGTCGCGGCCCTGGCCTCGCGCGTCAATGCGACAGTGTGCCTTCTTCAGGTGCTGACGCCGCTGACCTATTCGCAGAAAGAGATCATGCAGCCGGGATTGCCGTGGTGGGACGAGGACATAGAAGTCGCCAACGCGTACCTTACCGCAGCCGCGAGATCTCTTACAGACGCGGGACTATCCGTCAGCAAGGATGTGGTTTTGAGCGACGACATCGCCACCGCGATACTCGATTACTCCTTTCGCATGCGGGCGGACCTCATCGCCATCGCGACGAGCGGAGTCGGAGGCGTAGAGAGATTCGTGTTCGGAAGCGTAGCCGACGAAGTCACGAGAAAATCGCAGACCTCACTCCTCGTTTTTCACCCGGGCCAGGTTGTCCCGCCCTCGGAACGCGCCGCACAACCTGGAGCTCCAACCTTTACGACGGCCTGATCATGCCACACAAGAATGAAGTGCGCCGGGAAAGCGCAAAGATGGTTCCGGAGCCGCGAGCGACTGACGCGATGCTCGCCGCCCGGGCTGGCGATGTGGTTATACGCGAGCTATCGCGGGAAGAGATCGAAGAGATCATCGCGCGAAACAGGGTTGGGCGTGTCGCCTTTTCCTTCCATGACCGCGTCGACATCCAGCCGATTCACTACATCTATGAGCGTGGCTGGCTCTATGGGCGCACATCCGAGGGCGAAAAAATCTCTACGGTAAAGCACAATCAATGGGTCGCATTGGAGATAGACGAGGTCGATGCCCTTTTCGACTGGCGCAGCGTCGTCGTCCACGGAAGCTTCTGGATAGTCAACCCGCGGGGCAGTCCGCGGGCCGAGGAGCTGTGGGCGAAGGCAGCGAAGCTCGTCGAGCAGATCGTACCGGGCGCTCTTACGGAGAATGACCCCGTCGCTTTCCGCCACATACTGTTCCGCATCGCTGTCGGTGATGCGCGGGGCAGGGCGGCGACAGTAAAAAGAGGGCAGACCGCCGATACACGAGGAACGGAGGAACAATGAGCAGCAGGAACTATTGCATGGTTTCAGGCCTGATATTCGTGCTTATCGGGCTCCTGCACGTATGGCGCTACGTTCTGGATCTCCCGTTGCAGGTGGGCGTCTGGTACGCACCGCGCTCGGTCTCTCTGATCGGGGCGATCATTGCCGGCGTTTTGGCGCTCTGGGCGTTCAGCAGCGCGCGGGGGACGAAGCCGCACGAGACTGTGTATAACTGAGCTCTGGACTTTAGCGCGCGCCTCTTCGGTGCTGAATGTCGTCCAGCGCTAATCCGATGGGCCCTCGACCACGGGAAGAGTGAACTGCGCGATCGTTCCTTCACCGACTTTGCTCTTTAGCCAGATGCTTCCACCGTGACCTTCGATGATCCCTTTCGCGATCGCCAGGCCAAGTCCCGCGCCCTGCCGGTTGGTCCGCGTTGATTGCCAGTAACGGTCAAAGACTTTCGGCAGCTGCTCCTCGGGGATTCCGCTGCCGGTGTCGGCGACCGAGACGGTCACGGTGTCGCTGTCACCTCGCAGGGTGATGACGATCTTTCCGCCCGGCGGCGTGAACTTGATGGCGTTTCCGACGATGTTGGACAAGGCCTGCTGGATCCGCTCGCTATCCGCCAGAACCTTGGGAAGCCCGACCTCGATCTGAACATCGAGCGCGATCTTCTTTTCATTCACGAGCGGCTGCAGTGTACGGAGCGCATCCGTCAACAGCTTCGTCGGATCCGCGAGCTCGGGAGCGAGCGCGAGCTTTCCGGCATCGAGCCTGCTGACGTCGAGCAGATCTCTGATCAGCGTGTCCATCTGCTCTGCGGCTTCCGCTATCAACACCACGTTCTCGAGGCTCGCCGGCACGGCGTCGCCAGTGGCTGTGAGAAGCGCGCGGCTCAGCATCTTCACCGCCGCAACCGGATTCCGGAGATCGTGCGATACTACTCCGACCATCTCTTCCCGCGCGCGCAGGCTTGCGCGCACGGCATCGAGTAGCCGCGAGTTGTCGAGCGCGAGCGCCGCCAGCCGCGCCAGGTCTTCAGCGAACGCGAGATCGTCTCCGTCGAATTCCTTGTTGGACCGGAATAGACTGAGCACGCCAATCAGCTGGCCGCGCGCCACCAATGGCAGAAAGAGCGCCGATTGCGGATTCATCGCCTCAATGCCGTCTAGGTAGGAAGGCGTCTTGCTCGTATCCCGAAGCCGCGCGCGCGCGTCG
>JBBQAV010000075.1:0-13288 GCA_038316775.1 Gemmatimonadales bacterium
GCGATCGCGGCAAGAATGCCGATGATGACGACCACGATCAGAAGCTCAATGAGGGTAAAACCCTTTTTGTTGCTCATTTAAGACTCTCCTGAAGCGTTAGTGAATCGCCGCCGGCTTTCTAAGCCTTGAGCGTACTGTCAAACGTAAAAGACGCGGTGCCCTTATCTGGGCAACTCCTCTACTTGCAACGTATAAACCACGAACTGATGAGCTTCGTTAACAGCTTGTGGAATAATGAGTTACGGAGTCCGTTAGCCCGCTGGAAATGCGGAAAAACAACTGCATTTTGCAAATGGCTTTGCAGCTTGCAAGCGGTTTTGGGTGACCCAATAGCTTAACAACCAGCAAATCGCCACCAAGGGTGTTGACGTCAAGGCGAAGCGCACGCAGGCTGTAGAGCTGTGGACCATACAACAGGTTCTGGCGTATCATGAAAGGTCCCCACCCGCATTTCAGCGACCGGAGTTCAAAGCATGGAATACGTGCAATACAATAGAATAGCGCGCGACCCGAGAATCTCCTTTGCCGCGGTAACGACAGCGCTGGCTGCGCTGCTGATCGCCGGCACTGCCCACGCTCAGACCACGGCTGTAGCGTCGGCTCCTTTGCCGGCTCCCCGGCCGGCGTGGGTAAAACCGAGCGACGCGGAGCTCAGGAAAAAGCTCACGCCACTTCAGTACGCGGTCACCCAGCGTGCAGCCACCGAGACTCCTTTTCGTAACGTCTACTGGGATAACCACGAGCCTGGCATCTACGTTGACGTCGTATCCGGAGAACCTCTTTTCAGCTCGCTCGACAAGTACGACTCGGGCACCGGCTGGCCAAGCTTCACTCGACCGCTCGTTCCGGCGAATATCCGCACGAAGACGGATCGCATGCTCCTCTTCGAGCGCACGGAAGTCCGCTCGGCGCATGCCAACTCGCACCTCGGACACGTCTTCGACGACGGGCCCCGTCCAACCGGCTTGCGATACTGCATGAATTCGGCGTCGATGCGGTTCATTCCGGCCGCGCAGCTCGAGGCGGAAGGTTACGAACAATACGCGTCGCTGTTCAAAGCCAATGCGGGAACCAAACCGGCCAGGTAGCAAGTTCGGGCTTGCACGGTCAGCCTGAAGGTCAGAGCTTTTTCGAGCAGGATCGAAAGCCAGCTGCCTCAGGAGGAGCCCGCGTGCAAACGATCAGAAAGGGCTTCACCCTCATAGAGCTCATCGTCGTCGTCCTCGTGGTCGGCATCCTTTCCGGGATTGCCATCGCGAAGTTCGCCAACGTCAAGGACTCTGCCTACGTGGCGTCGATGAAGGCCGACCTGCGCAATCTTGCGCTCTACCAGCAGAACTATCTGATAGATAGTCAGGGGAGCTATTTCTCTGGGAACGGGTCCGCACAGGGCTTCGTTTCCACTGCCGGAGTGACGATCGCCGCGACCGCGAATCCTGGTCCGCCCCCGAGCTGGAGTGCGATCGCTACCCACAACAAAACGTCCCAAACCTGTTCGATCACGACGGTGGGGCCGGCCGTCTGGGACATAGATTGTCCCTGAAGTTCAACGAGCCGGGAATCCGGCCGCGAGTCAACGCCGCGCTCGGATCTTGCGCGGCGAAGCGCAACTCTCTTTCGTCCCGCTGATGGAATCCTGGCTTATAACAACCCGAGCTGAAGTCATGCGCCTCGAGTTCGGGGATGAACCACCGGCTGAGATCTGCCTGCCCGACAAGCCGCTCTCGGAGATCGAGGACAACGCGGTGCACAGGGCGATTCAGGACGCCCCGTACATCATTTACAGACGGTACCACTTGGCCCACGAGAGCTGGCGCCTTGGCATTGTTTACTCAGTGACGCCGCCGACGGTCGGCGACATCCAGATTCTGTCGGCTTACAGGGCAGGGCACGAGGCGCGTCCGCACCTCGTGTAGCGCACCCGATCAGGCTGGGCGCGTTCGCTCGTTATTTCTTGCGCAGCTTGTCGACGGCGGAATCCAGCAGCGCCTGGAGCCGCAGGTATTCTTCATTGATTCTCTTGCCGGCGTTGGGCAGCTCAGCCTCCGCCTTTTCCGCGAGCTCCGCGAGGCGCTTGCCGGCGTTCGTCAGCTCTTCACGGAGCTTGTCGAGAGTCTGCTTGATGTTGTCATCCATGGGGGCTGCTCCTCAAAGGTTTTGCGCGCCTGTCGATCCTTCGTCCGTAGCATACGCGCGGGTCGCGGGAGATGCTACTTACGCTGGAACGCCGGGTGAGGTTTCCAGTAGCTACTTCTTCGCCGGCTTCACGAGCAGCCGCTGACCGATCTTGACCCTATCTCCTTCGATCTGATTCCATTTCCGCAGATCGTCCGCCGTAGTGTCGAACTTCTTCGCGATGCTGAACAGCGCGTCTCCGCGCTTGACCGTATAGTAGATCGGCTCCCGGATGAGCGCTGCGACAGCCTGACGCAGGCGATGCTCTCTGGCGGCTTCCTTTCGCTGCGAATCGTGAATCGTATTGACGTAGCCGACGAGCGAATCGAGCTGCGCTTCCTGTCCGCGAACGGCGGCAAACTCCCCGCGAGGAGAGCCTGGGTGGGAGACGCGGACGCCGTGCGCCGTGAGGAAGTAAAGGCGGCGGGCACTCATGCCGAGCAGCGTGTCGTTGGGAAATTCCTGCGAGACGACTACGGGCGGTGAATCCTCGTTCTCGAACTTGCTCTCGGGGGCTACGCCGATGAAGATCAGGCGCTCGTTGGTGGCGTAGAGCATTCCGCTGACGCCGCGGTAGTAGTCGCTCGGGCGCCGCATGTAGACCTTTGCCTTACGCTCTACCGCTTCGGCGTAGTGGAGCATCCCGCCATTGAGCTCCCGGTCGGCCGCAGCCCACGCCTTTGGCGCGTCGACATGGCGCATGAAGAAAAGGTATCCGAAGAGCAGAAGTGCGATCAGCACCACGGCGAGGCCGAGGAGCGCTTTCTTGAGAAAGCGGAAGGAGCGGTAAAGCCTCTCGGACTCTTTCATTTAGGATCAGTGTAGTAGGGGGCGGACACGGGCGGGAGGGCAATCTCCATACCGGGTCTGGCATGTGAGGTGCAACCGAAGGAGTCATGGCCGACCTCGAGTCCGACCAGCGCAGGTCAGGGGAGGGAGATCCCTTCACGAACGTGGCGGTCCGCCGCCGCCAAAGAGCCCCCGACGCGCGCTGGAAGAAATTTCTCAAGGCGGCGCTCCGTGGAGCCGGAGCAGCGATTCTGCTCGCCGCCGGAACCCTTTGGACCATCCGCCAGCAGCATCCCAAATTCCTCAAACCTGGCGAGCTGCTGCACCTTCCTGTCGCAGTCGTAACCGCGCAGGCCCCGGGCACCGAAGGCTTCCAGCCCCCGACGGATTCGGCAGCATTGGTCGAGATGAAGCGCGTTGCGTACTCCCTCCGGAAGTACACCAACGATACGCTGCTGGCGCAAAGGATCGCGTCGGCGATTGTGGTCGAGGGAGGCAAGAAGAACATCAACCCGGCCCTCCTTGTGGGAGTCCTGCTCACCGAGGACGCCAAGCTCGATCCGAACGCCAGGAGCTCGGTCGGCGCCCGAGGCCTCATGCAGGTGATGCCCTTCCACGCCGGGAAGTGGAAAGGTTGCACGTCGGCCGATCTCTTCGCGATCGATAACAACATCTGCCATGGCGCGAGCATCCTTGCGGATCTGATCAAGCGATCGCCGAATGTGTCGCGCGCGCTGCAACGCTACAACGGGTGCGTCAGAGGGACGAACACGCCCAACTGCGGCACTTACTCAGGCAAGGTTCTCAAGTTCGCGGAGCAGGCCGCGACACAGATGTTGACGTTTTCCCTCTCGGAATGAGCCGTAACAGTCAGATATAAACATCTGACTGTCCGCAAAATACGATATAATGACACGCAACCCATTGAAAGACATAAGGTTGCGTTTGTGAGGTCACAGTTATGCTCTTTTCGACCTCATCCTTTCCCGGCTCAGACAAAACCTTTTCTTGACGGCATGCGTCAATACAGGTACCCTTATACGTATCTCAGCAGTGGCATTACCACAATAGAACCGCAACATGCCTGAATGGATAGGACGGGAGCTCGAGCGCATCAGAAAGCTCAGAGGTCTCCGTCGTGAAGACGTTGCAGCCAGGCTCGCTAGACCGGTGTCGGCGTCAACCATACGCAATATCGAGCATGACGAGGACTACAATGTCTCGCTCGATCTTTTGCGACAGATAGCGTCAGTGCTCGGCGCCAAGATCGTGGTCTCTTTAGAGGCTGATGATCTAAAACGCTGGCATACGCCGCCGGGACAGAGGCCAGCTTTGAACCTGGCCGATGCGCCGGTAGCCGGACAGGAAGCAGATGGGCACGGGAGATTGATCGACAACGAATACTTCATCCGGTACATCCGGGCGCGTTATCCGGAATGTCCGCTGACGAATTCGCAGATTGGACGAAGAATGTGGGACTTCGCCAAGCCCAGGGGAGCGGAGCTGGTGAAGGGAAGAATGCAGGTGAAGAAGCTGCCGGCCAACGAGAGCATTGCTACATACAGGCTCCCGACGACTGCAGCGCAGTACCGCGTTCGTGAGCGGGATATAGAAGTGTTGCACGGTTTTGCGGATCGGTTGGGCCGTGCTTACCGGGATGAAAAGGGAAGAGTTCTTGTCCCTCTCATTTAGGCGAGCGCGGGCTGTTACTAATTCCAGGAGAACCTGTGAAGAAGTCACTTAAGCCGTTGAACGCTCCTCCGCCGAAGCTGTCTTCGCCACTGAAGGCCGCTATTCGCGCTGCTTCCCATGCTGTTGCATTGGGCGGGCTGCTCGTGGGCGGAGCTGTGTGGACGATATCGCAGCAGCATCCCCTTTATGCGAACCCGGGGAAGCTCCTGAGACTGCCCGCGGCCATCGTTGATGCTTCGCAGCCCACCGAGCAGGCGTTCCGCATAGGTGAGGTCCTGACGCAGTACACCCACGACCGCGCGCTGGCGTTTCGCATTGCCGACGCGATCGTCGACCAGGCCAAGAAGGAGAACCTCGATCCGGCGCTACTGGTCGGTGTTCTTCTCACCGAGGATGCCACTCTCGATCCGCGTGCCCGCAGCTCAGTCGGCGCGCGAGGTCTGATGCAGGTGATGCCGCTCCACGGTGGAAAGTGGGGATGCGGCTCGTCCGACCTGTTCGACATCGAGAGCAACATCTGTCACGGCGTGCAGATCCTGAAGCAGGCGATGCTCGACGCGCCCAACACGCGCCTCGCGCTGCTCCGCTATAACGGCTGCGTCCGTGGCCGCAATACTCCGAACTGTCATCTTTACGACGACAAGGTTCTGCGACACGCTGGCCGTGCCGCCGCGGAGATGCGACTGGTCAAGACACAGAAGAGCGAGTAGCTCCTCTTGGTAGAAAAGAGCCGGCGCGAGAGCGCCGGCTCTTTTTTTTTGTCCGGAGTCTTTGAAAAGGGCAACTGCAACAGAACAAGTCGTGAGCCGATAGCCCGAAGTTTATAGCGTCTGGCCTTACTACATCGGGACGCCACTGGTGTGGAGCGGGGCCCAAGCAACGGCCTGTGCTCTCACTCCACCTAGTGGCGTCCCGACGTTTTACGGCTAGCAGCCATCAGCGTATTTGGCTATCAGCTCACGACTTGTTCTGTTGCCTTTCTTTGATTCAACTTCCCCGCATGTCGAAGAAACCTTACGCGATCCTCGCCCTTTCCCTGGTGGGCATTTCATTCGCGGGTCCGCTGGTTCGGCTCTCGAGCGCGGATCCCGTGGGGATCGCCGTTTGGCGACTCGGGTTCTCGCTCGTCATCGTCGCCGGGTTCCTGGTGGCGACGCGCGAGTGGCGCGACTGGAAAACCGTTTCTCGGAGAGAGCTCGCTCTTGGCGCGGCGGGGGGCGTAGCTCTCGCACTCCACTTCTGGGCGTGGAATACGTCCATTCATCTCACGACGATAGCTGCATCCGTCACGCTCGTAAATCTTCAGCCGGCGGTGGTCGCAACGATTTCCGCCGTTGCACTGAGAGAAGTGCCAACGACCAGGCAGATGGCGGGGATCGCCATCGGGATTCTGGGAGCATTGATCATCGCGGCCCCGGACCTGAGGGGAGGCCTCTCACCCAGCGGGAATGCTCCGCTGCTCGGCAACCTGCTGGCGGTCTCCGCGGCGGTGACCGCGGCGATCTACTACACGATCGGCCGGCGTCTGCGCAGGACGCTCGGGATCTGGTCGTACGTGGGAATCGTTTACTCTGCCGCGTTCGTAACCCTGTGGGTGATAGCTGAACTGCGCGGAGTCGCGCTCGCGCCAGAGCCGCCGCGAGAGATCGCGATTTTTGCCGGCCTCGCGCTCGGGCCAATGCTGCTCGGCCACACTGGAATGAACTGGGCTCTCAAATTTCTTCCAGCCTACGTCGTAAACCTTACAGTGCTCGGCGAACCGGTTGGAGCGACGCTACTCGGCGCGCTCATACCGTCGATACGACAGATTCCCAGCGTCTCGACCCTCGTCGGCGGCGCGATCGTGCTGACGGGCGTGATCGTCGCAGCGGACGGCGCAGCTCGTCGCGCACCCGGGACGCCTGACAACTAAATTTCAGCGCGAACGTTTACCGCGAGCGCGACTCGCGAATGCCAAATCCGCTCACCCGTCAATCGATGCGAAGCTTGAAACTCACTGCGATCCTGTTCGGCCTTCTCGCCATCCCCGCCGCGAGTGGGGCGCAAGCGAGAATTGCCGGACCCGCGTCGCCGGTGATCACATCTCCGCGCGCCCAGTTCGGCCACAATATCGGCGACGATTACTTCCTCGCTAATTACACCCAGATGATCGACTACTGGCGCAAGCTCGACCGGGAGTCGGATCGCATGAAAATGGTCCGCATTGGGACGACGGCCGAAGGACGTCCGATGTGGATGGCAATCATTACCTCGCCCGAGAACCATAGAAGGCTCGCGCGCTATCAGGATATCTCGAGACGGCTGGCGCTCGCGGAAAATCTCACCGATACGCAAGCCAGGGCTCTGGCGGGGGAAGGGAAGGCCGTGGTCTGGATCGACGGCGGACTGCATGCCACCGAAGTCTTGGGAGCGCAGCAGCTGATTCTCACGGCTTACGATCTCGTGAGCCGAAGCGATCCAGAGACGGTCCGATTGCTGCGCGACGACATCATTCTTCTGGTTCCCGCCAATCCAGACGGTCAGGACCTGGTGTCCAATTGGTACATGCGCGAGCCGGACACGCTCAAGCGGTCGACCTCGAGACTGCCGCGCCTCTACCAGAAATACGCGGGGCACGACAACAATCGCGACTCCTACATGGCGTCGCAGCCCGAGACGCAGGCGATGGACAGCATCCTGTACCGGGCTTGGTACCCGCAGATCATGTACAACCACCACCAAACGGGGCCGATTGGGACCGTGATCTTCGCGCCGCCGTTCCGCGATCCGTTCAACTACAACTACGACCCGCTCGTGCCGATGGAGCTCGATCTGGTCGGAGCGGCAATGCATTCGCGGTTCGTCGCGGAGGGGAAGCCGGGCGCAACAATGCGAAGCGGGTCGAGCTACTCCACATGGTGGAATGGTGGTCTCAGGACGACCGCCTACTTCCACAACATGATCGGCCTGTTGACCGAGGCGATCGGCAATCCCACGCCGATGGAAATTCCCCTGGTAACCGAGAGGCTTCTGCCGAAGGGGGACTTGCCGATGCCCATTCAACCGCAGAAGTGGCACTTTGCGCAATCGATCGCCTATGAGCTGACGGCGAACCGTGCCGTGCTCGATGTCGCTTCGCGTTATCGCGAGACGTTCCTGTACAACATCTACCAGATGGGCCGGAATTCCATTCAGCGCGGCAGCACCGACTCATGGACCGTGACGCCGAAAAAAGTAGCGGCGCTGCAGGCGGCTATCCCGCAGGACAGCGTAAGGCCCCAGAGTGGTGACGCCGGCGGCGGTGGAGGACGGCCGCAGACGACGAGTCCCGCCGACCTCGCGACTTATGGCAGCATCATGCGGAATCCAGCCGACAGAGACCCGCGCGGCTACATACTTCCCGCCGATCAGCCGGATTTTCTAACGGCCACGAAGTTCGTCAACGCCTTGATCAAGACGGGCATTGTAGTCCAGCGGTCGACGGCGCCGTTCACAGTCAATGGAAAGAATTATCCAGCCGGCTCGTACGTGGTGAAGACAGCGCAGGCGTTCCGGCCCCACGTTCTCGACATGTTCGAGCCGCAGGATCATCCGAACGACATTCCGTATCCGGGCGGTCCTCCCACTCCGCCGTACGACAACGCCGGCTGGACGCTGGCGTACCAGATGGGAGTCCAGTTCGACCGCATTCTAGACTCCTTCAATGGGCCGTTCACGCCCATCACCGGGTTTGCCAAGCCACCGGCGCAGCGCGTTGCGTCGGGCGTTGCCGGGTACGTGCTGAGCCATTCAGTCAATGATGCGTTCGCCGCCGTGAATCGCCTCCTTGCCCGCGGAGAAGACGTCTTTACGCTGCGCACGCCGCTGAGCATCAACGGCAAGGTTTACGATGCCGGGACGTTCTACATCAGCGCGAAACCGACCACGCCTGCAATCCTCACCCAGCTCGCTGACGAGAAGGGGCTCGACTTCGATGCGATCGATACCGAGCTCTCCCAGTCGTCGCTGAATCGACTGCGCGCTCCCCGCATTGCGCTATGGGATCAGTATGGCGGCGCGATAACGTCCGGGTGGGGCCGGTTCGTACTCGAGCAGTTCGAGTTCCCCTATGAGATCGTTTATCCGCCCGCGATCGATGCGGGAGACCTCATCAAGAAGTACGATGTCCTGATTCTGCCGGACGGAGTCTCGTTCGGCCGCCCCAATGCGCGCGCGGGCGCCCGTGTCAATCCTGAGGATGTACCGGCGGAGTACCGCGATCGTGTGGGCAACCTGACAGCCGCAAAGACAGTCCCGCAGCTCCAGGAGTTCCTCAATGCCGGCGGGACGATTCTCGCCATTGGATCGGCCACCGACATCGGAATCCAGCTTCAGCTGCCAATCGCCAACGCGCTGCTTGACAGCGCCGGCCGCGCGCTGCCGAGAAACCGATTCTACGTGCCGGGCTCGATTCTCACGATGCGAGTAGACACCACGGCTGCGCTCGCTCAGGGATTGCGGCCGGTGACGGATTTCTACTATGACAACGCTCCCGCGTTTCGTCTGCTGCCGGCGGCCGAGGCGCGTGGGATCAAGCGCGTCGTCTGGATCGATGGACCGGCTCCGCTGCGCAGCGGATGGGCTTGGGGCCAAAGATACCTGAGCGGTGTAACAGAGGTTCTACAGGCTCCGGTTGGGAAGGGAATGCTCGTTTTGTACGGACCCGATCCTTACTTCCGCTCGCAACCACACGGCACATTCAAGCTTCTGTTCAACGGCCTGCTTTATCGCACCGCACTTGGGGATTAAATAATGCGCTCACGAGTTTTTCTCGCTGCTCTGGCCGTTTCCGGCTGCTCTTATTTCCAGTCGCCTGCTACGACCGAGACTGCGACCGGGCCGGCGACCAAGCCGTCGTCGTCGACGGGCTCCGCTGTGTCATCCGTCCGCGCGACGAGCAGCGCCGGACTTCTCAAGGCGATGCACGATCGCTACGACGGAAAGTATCTGAAGACGATGAGCTTCCTTCAGAACAACACGCGCTACACCACCACCGGGCAGGAGCAGAAGTCACAGTGGTACGAGCACATTGAGATTCCTGGCAAGCTCCGGATTGCGTTTCTTCCCGCGGCGCAGAAGAGCGGTCTCGTTCAGATCGAAGACAAGGTCGCGTCGTTCGACAACGGCATTCGCGTTGACTTCCGCCGATCGGTGAACCCGCTGCGGCTGCTCACGGCGGATGTGTACGTGGCACCCGTTGCGTCGGTTCAGCGGGCGCTGGATTCGCTGCACGTTGACAACAACATATTCCGAGCCGACGTGTGGGAAGGACAGCCGGTCTACGTTGTCGGCGCGAAGGCTGACGACAGCACCTCGAATCAGATGTGGGTCGATAGGGATCACCTGAGGCTCGTCCGCTTCATCCAACGCCAGAAGGCAGGTGAGCGTACAACCGTCAGTGACATCCGTATCCAGAACTACAAGTCAATCCAGGGATTCGACGTTCCAACCGAGTTTCTGGTGCTCCGAAACGGCAAACCTGTCTGGCGCGAGCAGTACGCCGATTTGCGCATCAATGAGGATTTTCCTCCGGGCACATTCGATCAGGCAACCTGGAAAGACATTCCAATTCCCAGGCAATAAGTCAAACGATGATGACGGGCGTTCCCGGCAAGCGGCGCGCGGGGTTCGAGGCTGAGACCACGATCAACCGGAAGGACTTTAACATGACGTGGAACCGCGTCGTGGAGGGCAGCTCAATGCTCGGCGACGAAATCAAGATCGACATTTCAGTGGCGGCCGTAGAGCAGGCTCAGTAACAACTCCCACAAGCGAGCAACAATGAGAACCGGACTACTGCTGGCGGCAGCGGGACTCTTCGCCGTCGAACTCTCCGCGCAGGGACGCGTCCAGCGTCCGATGACGTTCGAGGATTTCGCCGCGGTCAAGAATGTCGGCGACCCGCAGATCTCTCCCGATGGGCGCTGGGTATTGTATTCGCTGCGAACGACGGATGTCGGCGCCAACTCACGCAGAACAATTACCAAGCTCACTTCCGCCGAGCCGCGTGGAGAAGCGAGTGCCCGCCAAAGTGGTGGAGCCGCTGTAGCCGACCGGCAGTTTCCGGACGCGAACACACGCGCCAGCGAGACTCGGTGGTCGCCTGATGGAAAGCGGATCGCCTACATCGCGAACGGTCAGCTGTGGATTGCCGATGTGAGTGGCGCAAACGCGCGCCAGCTCTCGACCGTGAGCGGGGGAGCCAGCGGTCCCGTCTGGGCGCCGACAGGAGATCGAATCGCCTTCGTGACCGGCGTCTATCCAGATTGCGACAGCGACGCATGCAACATCGAGCGTGCCAAAGCCGCCGATACGAGCAAAGTCAAAGCGCACATCACGGATAACTTGCTCTACCGCCACTGGACGGAGTGGACGGCGCCGACCAGATCGCATCTCTTCATCGTGTCAACCGACGGAACGGGACTGCGCGACGTCACTTCAGGTGTGAAGTACGATGTGCCGCCGGGCCCATTTGGTGGCAGCGAGGCGTACACTTTCTCTCCCGATGGCAGGGAGCTCGCCTACACCGCGAAGGACCAGGGTCGCGAGGACGCGTGGTCGACCGATCTCAACGTCTACGTCGTTCCGGTTGCCGGCGGCTCTCCCGTCGTAATCACAGCTGCCAACCGAGGCGCCGATCAGAACCCGGTTTACTCTCCCGACGGACGCACTATTCTGTACGCTTCGCAGGCGCGCCCCGGATTCGAATCCGATCGCCAGCGGCTCATGGCGTACGTCCGCGCAGCAAAGACTTCGCGCGAGCTTCTCCCCACGTGGGACAGAAACGCCGATGCTTACGCGTTCGCGCCGAGCGGTGACGCGATCTATGTGACCGCCGTAGATGCGAGCCGCAACAAGCTCTATCGATTCTCACGCACGGCTTCCGGCTGGACCACCAAGCCCCAGCTGCTCACTTCCGGCGGCAACAATTTCTCGGCGTCCATGTCTGGCGACGGCAAGACGATCGCCTGGCTTCAGGATGCGACGGAGCGTCCAGCAGAAGTGTACGTCGCGAATGTTGGAGCGGCAGGTCTTAGCGGTGTGCGACGCCTCACTCACGAGAACGATCCGCTGCTCGCTCAGCTGAAACTGAATCCGGCGGAAGATTTCTGGTTTAAAGGCGCCGACGGCGATAGCGTGCAGGGGTTCGTCATCAAGCCGCCGCAATATCAGGCAGGCAGGAAGTTTCCAGTACTGTTTCTCATCCACGGCGGGCCGCAGGGTGAGTGGCTCGATCAGTGGCACGGACGCTGGAATTTTGAGCTGTTCGCTTCGCCGGGATTCGGAGTAGTCGCGATCAATCCGCGCGGGTCTTTCGGCTACGGCCAGAAGTTCACCGATCAGATCTCGAAGGATTGGGGCGGCAAGGTGTACACCGACCTCATGAACGGTCTCGACGCGTCGCTAGCTCGGTTCAGCTGGCTCGATTCGACGCGCATGGGCGCCGCCGGTGGCTCATACGGCGGCTACATGACGAACTGGATCGCCGGGCACTCGAACCGGTTCAAGGCGTTGTTCACGCATGCGGGCGTCTTCAATCTCGAGAACATGTATGGGGCCACCGAGGAGATCTGGTTCAGCGACTGGGAATTCGGCGGCCCGTACTGGGACAAGACCGCGATGGACGCCGTATATCGGCGCTGGTCACCGCACCTCTTCGCGGGGAATTTCCGCACTCCGCATCTTGTAGTGGTTGGCGAGCTCGACTATCGGGTGCCGTACACCGAGGGACTCTCGCTGTTTACCGCGCTGCAGCGGCAGGGCGTTCCCAGCCGGCTCATCGATTTTCCGGACGAGGGGCACTGGATCGGGAAGCCGCAGAATCAGCGGCTGTGGTGGGTGGAGGCGCTCTCGTGGTTTACGAAGTACCTGCGCCCATAAAAAAACTGCCACTTACGCCCACCGCCCCTAGCCGGTAGTCGTAAGTGGCAGTTACCGATAGCCAGCGGCCTGCATAGTAAACAGTTCCTCGTACAACCCATGCCTAGAGAGGAGCTCCTCATGCGACCCCTCCTCTTCGACCTTGCCGTGCCGCAGCACGATGATGCGGTCTGCCATTCGCACCGTCGAGAACCGATGCGAGATGAGAATCGCCGTTCTCCCCGCCACCAGCTCGGAGAAACGGAGAAAGACCTCGTACTCGGCGCGCGCATCGAGCGCGGCGGTCGGCTCGTCGAGGATTAGAACCTGGGCGTCGCGAATGTAGGCTCGCGCGAGAGCGATCTTCTGCCATTCACCGCCCGAGAGATCCACCCCCTCTTCGAATCTTCTGCCCAGCATCTGCTGATAGCCCTTTGAAAAACGCGGCAAAAGGGATGCAGCCAATGAATTCTCCGCGGCGGCGGTGATCGTGACTGGAGTGCCGTTGTTCTTTTCGAGGTCGGCTCGCACCGAATCGATCTCGCCGACGCCGATGTTCTCGTCGAAGCGCATGTCGTAGCGCACGAAGTCCTGGAATATGACGCCGATCGCGCGCCGCACGCTGGCGAGGTCGTACTCCTTCAGGTCCACGCCGTCGAGCGTGATCCTGCCCTCGGTCGGATCGTATAGTCGGGCCAGCAGCTTGGTGATGGTCGTCTTTCCCGCGCCGTTCTCACCGACCAACGCCACCCGC
>JBBQAV010000076.1:0-13182 GCA_038316775.1 Gemmatimonadales bacterium
CTGGAGCTTCGGTACGCGCGTGCCTTCGCGCACGAAATCGATCCCGAGGTAGAACTGCCGCGTGCGGGCATTGCCCGGCAGCATGTTGTCCACCGCGGCGATGATGTCGCCCGGCTGCAGGTCGCGGCTGCCGAGCCCGAAGCAGGCCGTGAAGAAGTCGGGCACCTGCTCCCCCTGAATGGGGAGAATCCCCGCATACGGCCGCGCGCCCGTGGTGACCCGGCCGTTCTCGACGGCTTTCGACATCGCCGCGCGAATCTCGCGCAGCAACGGCGGATCCACCGCGAGCGGCTGGTCGGTCCGTTCCATAACCACGACGCCCTTCTTGTCAGCAAGCAGATCCACGATCACGTCGGAGGGAAACGGCCGGAACATCGTGATGTTGACGACGCCGACCTTGAGCCCGCGCGTCGAGCGCAGGTGATCCGCGACGGCCTCGGCGTTCGAGACGACGGAGCCCTGGCCGACGATCACCCATTCAGCGTCATCGGTGCGATATCCCATCGCCCGCGCGTACCGGCGTCCGGTGAGCGCCGCGTATTCTTTGAACGCGCGATCTGTGAGGTCGGCGATGTGGTCGAAGTAGAACGGCCGCTGCGCCGCCACGCCCTGCGCGTAGCTATCCTGGTTCTGCACCACGCCCAGCATCGCCGGGTAGTCGAGATCGAACGACTCGGGAATGCGGCGGCGCTTGTCGCCGAACACGAGCCGCTGGGCCGGTGTCGGAGAATCGATCAGCTCGGACGGATCGCCGAGGAACGTCTTGATGAGATCACGCTCGGGAAGGTGCAGCAGCTCGATCACGTGGCTCGTGAGGAACCCGTCCTGCGCGATGATGCCGGGGTTGAGCGAGAGCTCCGCGATGCGGTGCGCGATGAGGTTGAGGTCGGCGCACTCCTGTACGTCCTTGGCGAAAAGCTGGAAGAACCCGGTGTCGTCAACCGCGTGATAGTCGTCGTGGCCGGCGTGCACGTTGAGAGCGTGCTTGGTCATCGCGCGCGCGGCGACGTTGAGCACGTAGGTGAGTCGCTTGCCGACCGCGGCATAGAGCGACTCGTGCATGTAGGCGATCCCTTGTCCGCTCGAGAAGTTGGTGGCGCGGAGCCCGGCCATCGACATCCCTGCGGTAACAGCGGCGGCGGCATGTTCTCCCTCGGGCTCGAAGAAGAGCAGGCGCCGGCCGTTCACGTTGCGCTTTCCCTCGGCCACCGCGACGGCCCATCCTTCGCCCATCTGCGTCGACGGCGTGATTGGATACGCGCCTGCCGCTTCGCTGCCCGCGGTTTCCATCGCGACCACGGCGCTGCCGCCGTCGAGCGCTTGCAGTACACCCGGATACGCGGGGGCGGCAGGAGTTGCCTTTTTCGGCTTCGAGTTTGTCCAGAGCTTCATTGCGAATAACTCCCGGCCATCGCCGGCGAGCGCGCGAACTGCGCACCGGAGAGCCAAACGATTGCACCGGTCGGGCACCGCTCAACTGCTCGCGGCTCGGCCAGCGTGATCTTGTCGTAGTTCACCACTGCCACTCCACTTGTGACGCTGATCAATCCCGCGGCGGCGTCCTGCACGCACTTGCCGCACGCAGTGCACGCCACCTTGCACTGCTCGAGGACATCGTCGCCGCCCATCAGGTTCCTGCACTGCACGAGCAGCCCCGCGTTCACCGGCCGCAGCTCGAATAGCAGCTTCGGGCACGCTTCCACGCAGTCGCCGCACGCTGTGCACTTGTCGATGTCCACCACCGGAAGCCCGGTCTCGCTCATGTGGATCGCGTCGAAGTCGCACACGTGCTCGCAGTCGGCGAGGCCCAGGCATCCCCATGTGCAGCCCTTCGCTCCGCCGGCGACGGCCGCGGCCGCCGCGCAGGTGGCAAGTCCGCGGTACTCGGCCTGATAGACGGCGACATCGCTGCCGCCACCGCAGAGCAGTCGCGCCACATTCTTCACCGCTTCGCCGGCATCGACTCCGAGGAAGCCGGCTATCTGCTCACGCGCCGCTTCGCCCGACACGGTGCATTGCGCCGGCGCGACCTTTCCCGCCACGGCCTGCTCGGCGAACGCGCGGCAACCGGGGAGCCCACAGGCTCCGCAGTTGGCGTTGGGCAACATCTGCGCGACGATGTCAATGCGCGGATCTTCCCACACCCAGAGCCGCTTGTTGGCGACCGCGATGAACACGCCGAACACCAGTCCGACGCCCCCGAGGATGAGGACCGCGTCGAGAATCACGACGTGACCGCTGGCGCACAGGCAAAGTTTCTCATGCGACGCCAGCCCCGCTGGTTTGTTCGAGCAGCCAGGCGGTGAGCCGTTCAGCAGGATCGGAGTTGTTGCCGCCTACTGACGCAACGAGTGCTGTGGCGGAATCCGCCGGCAAGGCCGGCTGCTCGATGAGCGCTTTCAGATGAGACAGATCGTCCCGCTGCTGCCATGCGCTCCGGGTGCCAAGAGACTTTCGCGGCAAGGCGTCGGGCATGTGGGTGACTTCGATGCGCTGCCAGAACGAGGATCCGGCGCGCGGGTCGTGGACGAATCGGGCCTCAGTTCCGTTCATGACGGCGATGACCGCGGGGCCATCGAACTCCGTCAATCTGTCCATGACTTTCGTGTCTCCCGATTGCGCGACGAAGACACCGGGTGACACGAGACGCGCGAGTGGTGCCGCCGAGCACTGTCCGTCCACGATGAGAATGAGCCGCACCCAGCCATCGACGAATGGAGCGAGCGCGAACGCGTCGAGGTCGCGACCATCGAGGCGTACGACGAGCGGTGGCGCGAGCCTGCGCTCAGCGATCGTCCACTTCTCGAACGGATATCCCTCGGACGGCGGGCCGTGCTGCACGGGATCGTACGTACGACGTCGCACGAGCTCGATCAGTGTTGCCGCCCTGTACACCCGTCCCAGAGTCTCCATGCGCTCACGAATCGCGGTGGCGAGGGATTCCCCGCTTTCGACCCTCAGCACGAGCTCGTCATCGAGCCCGCGAAGGAGCAGCTCGAGCACTGTCACCGCCTGCTTCACGACCGTGCGCCCGGCCCGGTCTAGCGGAGGCGAGCCGGCGGAAATCATCGCGAACCGCTCGGCATCGATGCGTCCGCTGGCGAAATCGCCCAATGTGACTCCTGCCTGGCTCGGACCGGATTCGGAGGCCAGGGCGTTCGTGGCTCGATCGAGCGTGCTGGAGATCGCCAGCCGAAAGGCCGCGATCCGCGGACCAAGAGCCGAGAGCGCAGTGGTGATGCGTTCGTCAGACTGCATAATGGTCGAGCTCCGCGTTCAGGAGAGTGATTCGCTCGCTGTTGGTGACAACGGGCGGCTTGCGGAGCAGATCGTAGCGCGCGCGGCTCTCATTCCTGTAAAAGAGTCCGAGGCGGATACGGCTGGAGTCTTCGGCGAGCCGTCTCGCGGAATCGAGATCGGACGGATCGTGGATAGACCGGTTCTTGTAGATCTTGTCGAGCTCCGGTGCGACGATTCCGTCGTCGTGAACCAGAAGGTCGATCATTCCGGGGTTCTTGACCGCCTCTTCGTAGATGTTCTGCGTGTACATCGGGCAACGCTGGAGAACTCGCACGAAGGCGAAGCCAGGATGCTGATATGCCGCGCGCAGAGTGGCGTAGAGATGCGCGGGAACCCACTCCGCCGTCTGCGCGACGAATGATACGTTCGATGTTCCAAGCGTAGTCGTGAGCGGATTCAACGGCGGCAGGAAGCTTCCGAACGGCTGCGTGTTGGTCTTGTATCCCTGTGGAGTCGTCGGCGACGTCTGCTTCTTCGTCAGGCCATAGATGCTGTTATCGAGCAGCATCGCCACCATGCGGATGTTGTAGCGGATCGCGTGGATCCAGTGTGCGGCACCGATGGAGCAGCAGTCGCCATCTCCCATCACCACGAAGACTTCGAGATCGGGACGGTGCAGCTTCACGCCGGTTGCGACGGGCAGCGCGCGTCCGTGCAAACCGTGAAAGCCGTACGTCTTGAGGTAATGTGGGAATCGGCTCGAGCATCCGATGCCCGACACGAACACTGTCTGCTCCGGCTTGAGCTGCTCGGCGACGAGAAGTTTTTCCACGGCGGTGAGCACCGAGTGATCGCCGCAGCCCGGACACCAGCGGGCGACGGTTCCCTCGTAATCGTTGAGCGCGAACTCGCGGTCATCGTCGTCGAGAAGCGGCAGAATGGCGCACTGTGTCATGACGGTTCTCCACCGTTTGCGATCGCGTCGCGTATCGCCTTGTGAATGAATCCCGGGCGCAGCGGCTCGCCGGGGACGCGTGTCCAGCATTCCACGTCGCAGACCGTTTGCGCGCGGAGGAGCATCGCGAGCTGCCCCCGCCGCCTGTTCTCGTCGGTGATGAATGGATCGCCGAGCTGGTCGCTGTAGTTGATCTCGACCGTCATGACCTTCCGGAATTGCGAGAAGATCTCCTTGAGTCCCGGCTGAAGCGGCGAGAGGAACGTCAGGTGGATCGAGGACACGCGAACTCCCTCCGCGCGCGCTCGGTCGACTGCTTCCTCTATGGCCCCCTTGGTACTGCCCCAGCCGACGACGAGAAGCTCGCCATCCTGGTCGCCATAAATGGTGGGCCGGAGCAGTGTTTGCTGAAGGACCGCGATCTTGCGGCTTCGCATCGTTGTGGAGTGCTGGTGAACACCCGCACCGTATGCGACTTTGCTTCGTTCATCGTGTGACAGCCCGGTGAGGGTGTACATGCCGCCGGGTTGCCCTGGTATGGCGCGTGTTGACGTCCCCATTCGGCTGTCCCACTCGTACGGCCGGAAACCTTCTTTCACCGGTGAGAGATCAAGCTCGGGCGCGAACCATTCCTTCTTGAGCTGCGGACGCGGGAATGGCTGCACTCCTGTCGAAAGATTCGCGTCGGAGAGAATGACCACCACCGTGCGGAACGTCTCGGCGATCCGGCGTGCCGTGATCACCGCGTGGAAGCACTCTTCTATAGTAGCGGGCGCGATTACGACCCGCGGAGCGTCGCCAGGCTGCGCGAACAGCACAGCCAGCAGATCAGATTGCTCCACCTTGGTAGGAAGGCCAGTGCTCGGCCCGCCGCGCTGGACGTCTATGACGACGAGCGGAATCTCGGTCATCACGGCGAACCCGATGAACTCCGTCTTGAGCGCGAGCCCGGGACCGGACGTGATCGTGAATGCAACCTTCCCCGCGTACGACGCGCCGATCGCTACGCCGACGGCGGCGATCTCGTCCTCCGCCTGATGAAGAATTCCGCCGAACTTCGAAAAGACTTCCGCGAGGTAGTGGGAGACAGACGTCGCCGGCGTGATCGGATACATCGCGCACAGTTCCATTCCCGACGCCAAGGCACCCATGCCGAGCGCCTCGTTGCCGTTCATCACCACCAATGCTTCGGTGGCCGGATTAGTCGGAACGTCTATTCTGAAATCGAGATTCTGCTTGGCCCACTCGACGCCCAGCCGCACGAGCGCAACGCTTCTCTGGTACACGTCCTCGGATTTCTTGCGGAACGCGTAGGCGATCTGCTCTTCGATTCGCTCGAGGCTGCGGTCGTAGATGTAGGCCAGCATTCCGAGCGCGAACATGTTCTTGCCCTTGCGCGGATTCTCGTCGATGGTGAGGCATTGTTCTTCCATCGGAACTTCGATTATGCGGTACGAGCGTGTGGAGAGCTCGGCGAGCGCCTTGTCCCATGCGGCGCGGATGTCGGGATTGGAATTCGTCGCCCAGGAGTTCTCGAGAAGAATGATCGCATCACTCGCGAGGGCATCGAGCCGGTGACGACCCAGCAGCGCCTGCTCATTGAAGGCGACGACGAGGTTGGTTTCGTCGCCCCAGTTAGTGATCGGACCGGTGCCGAATCGGACGCGGTTGCCGCTGGCCCCTTCAGCGGTGCGGGGCGGAGGCTGGATCTCGGCAGGAATGATCTCCACCGTCCAGACGCCGTTGCCCATCTTGGCGGAGACGGCGCCGAAGATCTGGCCGCATTTCTGCGCGCCTTCTCCGGAGTCGGAGACTATCTCAATAGTCTGTTCCGATCGGGTGATGACTGTAGGCTGTGAACCGATCTCCGATTCTACCGGCGTGAGGACGGCGGTCATTGGCGACATGCCTCTTCTCGAGAAGACCCGCGGGACACCTCAAAGGTCGCTTAGGTGGCCAGACGGTCAGTCAGGCGAAGCAAGCGCATCTTGTAGGGGAATTCCTTGCGCTGCGGAGGTCTGTGGGAGGGCCTAAGGATCACGGTTCAGGCGCCGCGTTTTCTCTGAGCGCAGCGATCTTGCTTTAGAATCAGGAGCCAGGAGGCGGAGGAGGCTGAATAGAGAGGACCGAGGTCCTCATTCACGGCTTTGTCCGCGGAATTCCTTTTCCGCGCTCGCGCGGGATGATGGCGAGGAGAAGGCGCCGAAGTTCTTCCAGGTCATTAAGCCGGGTAGGTACGATCTCACCTAGAACTGGACGGCCGGCTTGATACCAGTTGATGCTCTCGCGTACAGAGCCCAGGGCGAACTCGAAAATGCGAGCCCGGTCCTTGCCTGAACTGCGCGAGTAGCCCTCGCCAAGATTTGCACCGATCGAGCTAACTGCTCCGTACAACTGGCCGGCAAGTCGCTCCGTCACCGGATCCGCACTTAAGATCTTCGCGTCCTGCCACGCAACGTCCAAGAGGTCCATCGCGAGGCGGTAGGCTCGCATCCGAAAGAGTGGATCATTTGCATTCTCGTACGCCACAGCGGGACCAAAATGCGACATGTGCCGATGATATCCACTGCAGCAATGTGACGCCAAACCGTTTCTGGAGGAGGATACTTGTTTGCTTGCAACAATAGGTGGAGGACCGAGGGCTCTAACTAAGTGCATTGAGCCCTCGGTCTGCTCAGCTGTCAGTTCCAGCTGAAGGCACTGCGCACTCGCCAATACTCCGCGGAGCTGATTGATACCGCCCGCAGCTGCTCGTCCAACTCGGCATCGTAGCTACCCCCGAGCGCCGCGACATTCGATTGGATCTGCCCAACCGTTGCCGCCCCACTCAACACGACATCGGCCCAGGGTCGCGCGAGCGCGGCGGCGAGCGCAAGCATCTCGATCGTCGTGCCACGACTCTCGGCAATCCTTCGGATTCGTGAGACAAGCGGGGACAGCATCGCATCGCCGTCTCTATTTCCGTGAGTCAGTCGGCCGTTGGCGAGCGCCTCCTTTACGACTACTTTCATGCCGGCGGCATGTGCGTCGCTCAATGCCGACTCAGCTCCCCGCTCGAAAACATTCCAGGTCGCCTGCACCGAATCGAAGACGCGTTCGCCGCCGCGACGCACTTCGAGAGACTTTCGAACCGCGATGTCCTGCCCGGCTCCGCTGACAGTCAGTCCCGCTCTGATGCCCTTCTCTCTCAATCGCGCAATCGCATCAATGAGCGCATCGTCTTCCAGTGTTTTGGTGTCGGCGGTTACGGAATGGATTTGATAGAGCGATAGATGGGGGCCGAGCCGCTCGATGCTTTCCGCGAGCTGGCGGGTAAAGGTTGCCAGCGAATGATGCTTGACCTCATGCTGCGCGGCGCTCGTCGACCAATTCGCGGTGTAGGTGTATCCCCACTTCGATGCCACGACGACTTCGCCGGCTTCGATCTGGCGCTGCTTCAGCCACGACGCGACAAAATCCTCCGCTCGGCCATACGAACGCGCTACATCGATGTAGCGCAGTCCCGCGGCAAACGCCGCGTCGAGCACAGCGTGCGCGTGCGATTCCATCGCCGCCGGAGCGTAATCGCTGCCGAGATCACTGGCGTGAGTCAGCGTCACATATCCCGGCCGTCCCAGCGCGGCCGTCCCGAGCCCAAGTTGCGCAGGCATTGCGGGGAACATAGCGTGTTTGATTGAAGCGAAACCATCGCCCCCGAATAGCCGGAGGGACCGAGGGCCGAGGACCAACGGCATTGATAATCGCGGACTGGTTGAGGACTGAGGAACACCAGCGCGCTCCTTCCAGGCCGATGTTTGTTTGCCTGCGATAGCGACCATTGGCTTGCTTGCCTAACTCGCTCCGCAGTCAGTCTTCGCTCCGCAGTCAGTCCGCGATTATCAATGCCCTTGGTCCGTAAACCTCGGTCCGCTCATCGACGTGCGGCTGACCATTAACGCATGCAGCCCACGGCCGCTCCGCCGAAAGCCCCAAGCAGGTAATGTTCAGTTGCAGTTCAATCGACGACCTTAAATGCCCGACAAACCTTTCGCCTTTGCCTCTACCTGATTTGGCTAAGACTTCACGCGTAACGACTGCGCTCACGCTGTTACTTGGATTCTGTTCCTCGCTTGCGGCGGCGCAGGCCGGCAAGCGCGCTCCCGGCGATTCGGCGTCAATCCCCCAGCTCGATACCGTCGTGGTAACTCCAGCCCGCTCAACGACCAGCATTCGAACGTCCTCGGTGGCAGTGACCGCGATCCCGAATTCCTGGATCCGCATGCTCCCTTTTCGCTCGGTCGGCACTGCTCTCGCGATTGTCCCTGGAATTGCGGTTGTCGACGTCAGCTCGCTCGGCGGAAACCCTCGCATCATTGCCCGCGGTTTCTATGGCGGTGGGGAGACCGACTACGTGTCCGCGCAGATCGACGGCGTTCCGATCGCTGCTCTTGGCTCCGGCGCAGTCGACTGGAGCATGCTGCCTCCGAGAGCGTTCAGTCGCCTCGAGCTCGTGCGCGGCGCGACATCGTACATGCACGGTGATGCCGCGGTTGGTGGCACGCTCAACGCGCTGATTCCAGTTTCAGCAGAAGAATTGTCGTGGCGCGCCGCTGGTGGGTCATACGGTGTCGCTGACGCGGCGCTACAGGCGACTCACAATCTTGGCGCCGGCGCCGCGGGAATTGCCGCTGATTACCGATCATCGGATGGATACCGCACCGGTGAGAATTCAGTCGCGTCGAATGTGAACGCAAAGTTCGAGAAGTACGGCAGTGCTTCCTCGCTGTCGGGATTCATTCACCTCCACGGACGCGAATTCAAGGATCCTGGTCCGCTTCTCTCCACGACGCTCGACCGTCGCGCGCGCAATGGTTTTTTCCGCTTCGATAATCTTTCGGATCGAGTCGATCGCGCAGGAATCAATGGCACTCGTCTCATTGGACCGGCGACATTATCGGGTTACGCGATCGGCGAGTACGCCGCGTCGCAAGCAGTCAAGACGCTTCCTCTCTCGACAGATTTTGCCGACACCAAGCTCCGGCGCACGAAGGCGCCACGAGTCCTCGCGTCGGGTCAGGTCGAGCTCGGCGATGATGCTCCGCGCGAGTTCGGACGGCTTGTCGCCGGGCTGGATGCATCCGCAGGGAAGCTCACTTCGCGATACTCCGACATCGTGGCGGGCGATGTGGATGCCTACGCCAACTCCGACGGTGCCGCGGCCGCGGCGGCTCCGCCATCGCGCTCGAGCAGAACCTCGGTCGCGGGATTCATCCATTGGCAGCTCCATCCTGTCGAGCCCATTCGCTTTTCACTTGGCGCGCGCGTCGACCGGCTCGCCGACAAGTTCGAGCCGAGTAGCGGGTCAGGCGGCAGCACCGAGCGAAAAACTCACAAGGCGGTGAGTCCGCGCATCGCGGTGAACTTTGCATTGCCCGCGTCGCAACGAACGGCGACCAACGTTTTTCTCTCGGCGGGACGAGCTTTCAAGTCGCCGACGCTCGATCAGCTTTTCGATGATCGCCGAATACCAATCCCGGTGCCCCCTTTTTCGGCGACTGTTTCGAACCCGAATCTCGTTCCCCAGCGCGGCACCTCGATCGATGGCGGACTTTACCAATCATGGACTCTCGGCCGCGCATCTCGAGTCGACTGGTCGGCGGCTTTGTACCAGGAAAAGATGCGGGAGGAGCTCGACTTCGACGTGACGACATTCCGGTACGTGAACATCGGCCGAAGCGTGCATCGCGGCGCCGAACTCGGATTCACCTTGGAGGCGCCTCGGCGCTGGTTCGCGTTCGGGAATTTCACCCAGCAGCAGGTGTTGGCGGTCAGCGGCCCGTTCGATGGCAAGCAGCTAAAGGCCATTCCGCGACGCATAGCATCCGCCGGAGTAAGCACGACGTTTTGGCGCGGCCTCACCGCCAGTGCCATCGCGTCGTCGCAGAGCGGCGCGTATGTCGACGACCAGAATCTTGTTGCACTTGGCGGATACACGCGCTTCGACTCGCGCCTCGGGATTCCATTCGGACGCACGCGATTGACGATCGACCTGATAAACGCGCTCAACCGCCGCTACGACGCCACCGCATTCGCGGATCCGGCGGGGTCTTCAGCTATCTACCGTTACCCCGCGGCGGGAAGAGTATTTGTTCTTGGATTGGAGAGCCGATGACCTAGTTACGCGACCGCTGCCGGCGCCGGGCCGGCATCGACCAATTGGCGGCTGAGCGGTTCGACTCGAAAGTTAAGACCTTCGAGAGTGCGCGCACCCAGAAGCACGAGATCTCCAGGCTGTCCGAACACGACATCGTCAGCCGTACGTTTGTTCGCGACGTAGATCCACACCGAGCCTGCCCAGCGCTCGAGGACCGTGCCGTCAGCTTGTCGAAAGCGCCATTTGGAATAGCGCTCGACACCAAGCGCTTCGAGCACTTCAGCGGGAAACCACGACAATTCTGCACCCGTGTCGACGAGCGCTGACTCAATCCTCCGCCGCTCACCCGGTTGGACGGGATTCTCGATCTCCACACTCACACGAAAGGTGGCCATGTCATCGGTCATGATACCTCCTGAGACCCGCCGAGTACTAACAAAACATCGCACTCAGTGTCAACAGGGCGCCATCATCAATGCCGTTGGTTAGAGCCGTCGGTCATGGTGTTCCTTGCCAATCGACAACAGACACTGTACTGATAGTCGCAACTTCGACGGAGGATTCTGATGAGAAGGACCACCCGCCTCTCCGCAATTCTCGCTCTGGCGTTCGCGCCAATGCAGCTCTCTGCGCAGATCGCCAACGCACCATCGCCGGCGATACGGTCAGGCTTCGACGTCGCCCGCCTGGCGCGCATCGACAGATTCCTGCAGCGCTACGTCGATCGGAATGAAATGGCCGGCGCCGTCGCGCTCGTGTTGCACGATGGGCGGCCGGTGTACGAGCGGGCCGTGGGCTGGGCGGATAAAGAGTCGGGGCGACGCATGGCTACCGACGCGATCTTCCGCATCGCGTCGCAATCGAAGGCGATCACCAGCACCGCCATTCTGATGTTGGTGGAAGAAGGCGACATCGCGTTGACGGATCCGGTGAGCCGGTTCATCCCCCAATTCGCTCACACCACCGTAGCGACAGGCTCGGACACGGCGCGGGTGATCGCCAAAGCCAACCGTGAGATCACGATCCGGGATTTGTTGACCCATACCTCCGGCATCTCCTACGGAACCGATCCGATCGTGGCGTCGCTGTATTCGGAAAAGGGCCTTGGCCCCTCGGCCGGCTGGGGATGGTACACAGCCGACAAAAACGAGCCGATCTGCACTACGATGGAGCGATTGGCGACGCTTCCCTTCGTCGCGCAGCCGCGGGAGAAATTTGTCTACGGCTACAGCATCGACGTCCTCGGCTGCGTCGTGGAACGCGCCTCGGGTATTCCGTTCGACGAGTTCGTTCGCACGCGAATCACCGGGCCATTGGGAATGCAGGACACCTTCTTCTTTATTCCGCCTGACAAGAGGCAGCGGCTGGTGACGGTGTATATGAGCGACAGCGCCAATCACATCCGGCGCGCGCCGGAAGGACCAAAAGGTCAGGGGAATTATGTCGAAGGACCGCGGCGCAACTTCTCGGGCGGCGCCGGTCTTCTATCGACCGCTCGAGACTACGGGCGATTTCTACAGATGATCGCGAACGGCGGGCAGCTCGACGGAGTGAGAATCCTTTCGCCGAACACCGTGAGGCAGATGACCATGAACCAGGTGGGAAGCCTTTTCAACGCTTGGGATCCCGTCGCTGGCTTCGGTCTGGGATTCGGGATCGACGGAGCGACGGGCGTGGCGTCAGCGGGCACCTATGGGTGGGGCGGTGCATACGGCAGCATGTACAAGGTTGATCCAAAGGAGCACGTCATCGTGATTTTCATGATGAACCAGCTGCCGAATCAGTCCGACGTGAACGCCAAGTTTCAGACGCTCGCCTATCAAGCGTTAGTCGAGCCCAGGATGTGAGAGCGAGAGGACCGAGGTCCGCTCACAGACCGCTCACATCTTCTCCAGCCTCGAGACCGGATGAACCTCGGCCCATCCGTTGTGCAGATCGATGACGTACGTCCCCGTCATCCTGACGCGGTCGCCCACCTTGGGAATCGCAATGGGATTCGTGTAGCCGGCGCACGCCGATTTTGCTTTCTTCAGGATGACAGCATTGGCGCAGACGATTTCCCCGACGAGGTCACCGTTTTTTTTCTTCCGATTTCTCTTGTTGACGAGATTCTTCTGGCCGGGGTCCAGCTTTACCAGAAAGTGCTGGTCTCCATCGTCGTCGGCATTCGATTCTTCAACGGTTCCGGTCACCGTGATGCACGGTGAGAGCTGCTGAAGACGCGTGGGGTTGTAGACGTGGTTCCACAAAGAGGCGTCGCATCCGGTTGCCGCGGCGCTCGAGAAGTCCTGCGCGGAGCTGTCGTTGGCGCAAGCGCAAAGCGCCCATAAAAGCAGCACGTATTTCGTCATGGCGCGGTGTTGCTTATCTCGGCCACGATCATCCAACGGCCGCTGACGTTCTTCCAGACGTTGAGATAAGTCCCGCTAGTCTTCACCGGCTTGCCCTTCACGTCCGCGGTCTGACTGACGGTGCCGTAGTCCCAGGCCATCGAGTGATCGTTGGAGAAATTGACGCCGCCGCTCTCGAAGGTGACGTCGCGGGGAGGATTCTTCACCGCCTCGTCATATGACTTTCGCAAATCGGCGGTGCCCTTCACGGTTTTGGTCCCGAGCGAAACCGCATCGGGGTCGTAATAGGGCATGAGGGAATCGACGTTCTTCGATGTGATTGCGCGAACGAAGGCGGAATCGGCGCCGAGTATCTGAGCGCGCGCCACGTTCTCGTCGAACGTTGCAGTCCTGCTCGACGCCACGGTCGAGTCGCCCGCCGGCGCTTCACTTTTTCCGCAGCCGGCGACGATCAGAGTAACGATTGCGAGTGGGACGAGACTGCGAGTGTGGCGCATGGAACC
>JBBQAV010000077.1:0-13158 GCA_038316775.1 Gemmatimonadales bacterium
TGGCGCTCGATGAGGAATTGCGGCATCGCTTATCCTTGCCTGGGGGACTGACAAAGTAGGGTCACATCGTCCGCCGGGCCAGAGCCGGTGACATGTCGATTTCATATCACCGTACTGCCGGTTTCATATCAGCTCATGGGACAGGCGGCTCGCCTCTTTTCCAAAGGATGACTGCCAGTATGATCGCCAGCACTATTCCAAGGATGACTCCGAGTCGCATTTTCCCCCTTGTGAGGACGTTCGGGGGCGCATCTTCGCGCGCTTTCGATTTGTCAAATCGCGCCGCGGATGTCAGTTTCACAGAGCCGATAACGAGCAATCAAATGACGACCATCCCGAATGTTTCGGCTCGCGCAGCGACTGCGAAGCGCGCGAGCACCTTCACCGAGTCGGTGATCCGCGAGATGACTCGCGTGGCAAACGAGTATGGCGCGATCAATCTCGCGCAGGGATTTCCCGATTTCCCGATGCCCGAGCCGATGAAGAATGCGGCGTGCGCGGCAATCCACGGCGACATCAACCAGTACGCGATCACGTGGGGAAGTCCCGCGCTGAGGCTGGCGATCGCCGAGAAGTATCGAAGCTGGTACGGGATGACGGTGGATCCGGAGCGGGAGATCACAGTGTGCTGCGGGGCGACGGAGGCGATGGCTTCGACGTTCCTAGCGCTGATCGATCCGGGCGACGAGGTAATCGTTTTCGAGCCATACTATGAGAACTACGGGCCGGATGCGATTCTCGCGGGGGCGAAGCCTGTCTTCGTTCCGTTGGAGGCGCCGGATTGGCGATTGGATCCAGATAAGCTGCGCGCCGCGTTCAATAACAACACCCGCGCGATCGTCGTGAACACTCCCCACAATCCGACAGGACGAGTATTTACGCGGGAAGAGATCTCGCTGATCGCCGAGCTTTGCCAGAAGTACGACGTGATCGCGATCACGGACGAGATCTACGAACACATCCGGTATGCGGGCGGGCACCACGTGCTGGCGACGTGGCCGGGGATGCGGGAGCGCACGGTCACGATCTCCGGATTGTCGAAGACGTTTTCGTGCACGGGGTGGAGGCTCGGCTACGCGATCGCGCCATTCAAGTTCACGTCACCTATTCGGAAAGTGCACGACTTTCTGACAGTGGGAGCGCCAGCGCCATTGCAGGCCGCGGGTGCGGTTGGGATGGCGTTTGATGCCGACTACTACAATCATCTCGCACTGGAGTACCGCGCGCGGCGGGACATCATGTGCTCGGCTCTCGACGAAGCCGGGTTCAAGTACGCGGCGCCTGAGGGGGCATACTATATACTCGCTGACTTCTCGGAGATCTCGGATCTTGAGTCGCGGGATTTTGCGATCTGGCTCGCGAAAGAAGTTGGCGTCGCGACAGTGCCGGGGATGAGTTTTTACTCGCGTCCGGAGCTCGGGCGGTCGGTTACGAGATTCGCGTTCTGCAAAAAGACGGAGACGCTCGAGAAGGCAGCAGAGCGACTCGTCAATTTGCAGGCAAGAGTGTAAAAGGTCGGGCCTTACTCTTGGTCGAATCAATCAAACTATATTCGGCTTGCCGCATTGTCGTCCTTGCAGCCAGGTCCGACTCAATCGAGGTGAATCCATGCGCTCGAAATCCGCTCTTGTCCTCGCCGCCTCCCTTCTCGCCGCGTGCTCGACTTCCAAACCCGATAACGCGAAACCGGACAGCCTGGCCACCGCCCAATCCGATTCGGTGCGCCTGATTGTGTCGTCCAGCGGATTCGTCCAGCCGGAGGCCGTCCGCTACGATCCCGATCAGGACGTCTACTTCGTCGGCAACTGGGGGACGGGTGACTACGGCGCGAAGGACAACAACGGATACATCTCGCGGGTGAATCCGGAGGGGATCGTCGAGCGGCCGCGATTCATCGCCGGCGGTACAGGCGGAGTAACGCTGCATTCGCCACGCGGGATGTACATCGTCGGCGATACGCTGTGGGTAGTGGACACGGACGGCGTGCGCGGATTCAATCGCCGCACAGGCGCGCCCCTGGCAACTGTCGATTTCTCCACCTACAAGCTCGGCTTCCTCAACGACATCGCGGCGGGTCCCGATGCTCTTTACCTAACGGATACCGGGACCAACACGATCTACCGAATCGCGGGCGGAAAGGTCACCGTCGCACTCCAGGACAAAGCCCTCGGCGGTCCCAACGGGATTACCTGGGACGCCGCGGGGCGACGCTTCATTGTCGTGCCGTACGGTGGTGACTCGGTGATCTTTGCGTGGACCGCGGGGAACAAAACGCTCATCGTCGCCGGCAGGAGCACGAGCAACAAGTATGACGGTGTCGAGGTTCTGTCCGGCGACCGCATTCTTGCGTCGAGTCAGGGAGATTCCAGCCTGCATGTCTTCACCGGAGGCACGGGCCGTCCGATCATTCACACCGGTGGCGCCCCGGCCGACATCGCCGTCGACACTAAACGGAATCGCGCCGCCGTTCCGTTCGTCGACCGCAATCTCGTCGAGATATGGCAGCTTCCTTCGCGGTGATATTGCGGCCGGATCCGAATATCGTTGCCGCGAGGAAGCGCCTGTGAGAGTTATCTCACAATGAAATCAGTTGATGGTTGCACCTGCGCCACGGAATACGCGTTTATCGTCGTCGGATCGCCAACGCCCACACCGAAAAGGAGCCGATAGCGACCGCGTTCCATTTCTGGATTTAGTGCCGCTGCCTTGTCTGGAGCGGTATAGCCGAAAACACTTACGGGAACAATGACTGAATCGCCTGAGGCTAACGGAGTTAGCCCACTCGATATACACGCCGGTGTAAACACGGTCGTCCAGGTTCCACCGATATCACGCTGTGCCTGTGTGCCGCAAAGCGCCACCTGAAGTGGGCGCGAATCATCATTGCGCACAATTGCAGTCACGTTGAACGAGGTCCCGACAGGAGTCGTCTGTAACCCTACTGTGTCTTCTATGGTACGAATCGCGAGATGTGGCGCGGACGAATTTGAATTTGGATTGCACGCGTTTTGAGAAAAAGCAGCAAGCACGGTGATTAAGCCGCAGCACACTTTGTTTTGAGTCGACATTTTGGCTCCCGTAACTAGAATACTGTCTGAGGATTTAATACCCCAAAGCCGATATGGGGCTCAATTTTGTCCCATCGAGAAAATACAAATCGGCAAGTCGGACAGGGTTGTGTCGGCAACAGGCCTGCTGGCCCCATACGGGCAACCAGTATACCCAGAGCTGCGTATGGGGCACCGTTATTTGGATTCCCAGTAAAAACAGCGCCTCCACTATCGCCGCCGGACACGTCTGCTTGAATCACGGTATGATTCTGAAACAGTAACGTCCTTGGAGAAGCGCATCCGTTGTGGTTGAGGGGCCAGCAGACGGTTGTAGGTACATCCATCATATCCGCGACAAATGGACCGCTTGTCGTATATGTAACGCCGGCCGACTTCCCAGTCTGATGGTTCATCGTCTGGTCAACGTACTCCGGTGAGAGCACCGCGTTGATCGGGTACCAATTGTTGATTTGGTTCGTGCCGGGATTGCCATTTATTCCGCCATACTGCGAAATCGCAATTCTCCTATCGCCGTATGCACCGTTGGTGTACTGCCCCATAGCAACGTCTGCGTCGGTGCAAAAGTCATAATGAGTGCCAGAATTGAGATTGATCGGACAATCGGAGTCTACCGTCCAAGGCGGGTTAACGACTATGTTCCCGACGAAACCGCCAGCCCAGGTCGATCCATTCCAGTACCGGCTCGACTGGAAAACGCTATCACCCACAAATCCGTTTTGTCCGCGCCACTCGTTTTCACAGTGAGCAGCGGTCAAGAAAAAGTCACCGTAACGTGTGTTGACATTAAACCCGATGCTGCACAAAACCCCGTAGAACTCGGGTACCCATACGCCGTTGATATTTTTCATGCCATGTGGCTCATACGTATCGTTTTCCATCGACATCAAGAGTCCATCCCGGACGGGCCGGATGTTATCTGTAAAACTCGCGCTGGTTCGTGCTTGCGGCATGATAATGCCAGTTAACGCTCCGACCGGAATCCCCGCCGCGTCCATCCCTCTAAGGCCCGCGAAAAGAGCATCGCTGTCGGGAAATGCGACAACGACTTTGTTCGCCATGATATTAGTTCCAGCACCAGTCCAATTTGGAATACTCGCCTCGATCCGTTTCTGAATCGCAATAAGCTCAGAAAGGGCGTACTGACCTCGAATGATGGAAGCACTGCCAACTTTGACCATCGCTTCGCGCACGCTAGGGTTTCCGTGGGCTGAGTACACCTTTGCAAGCACGGCGCGCACCATTGCCGGCGGGATCGCATCACTCTTCATGTAGACTCTAACCTCGCCGTCGGAGATATACAGTCCGCCGAAACCGGGCAGCTGCTTTTCGAACCGAACCAGCAAATCCTGCTCCCCGCGACCTAGCGTGCTTGCCTCTGCCTGAGCCAAAATGCCGGGCGCATCCAGGAGAGCGCTTCTCATGGGTGGAACCCGTTTAGGGCTGAGCGGATTATCGGTCGAGCATGCTAACAGTGAGAGTAATGCGGGCCAAAGGAAGGCGGGTGACGCGATATGAAGTTTTCTCACGGCTAACCTCCGCGTGCTTCCTGCTGTGGGTAAGGGGTGAATTCAAGAACTTTTCTACCTGGCTACCCGCGAGTAAATGCCAATTCTCTATCAATTACTGTCGTTTTCGTATCAGCTCATGCGGAATTCAAACAAGTGTTCACAAACGGAGTCCCCTGACGCGGCGGCGTGTCTCGCCAGGAACGTTGCCAAAACCCTGGGAACACCTGAACTGGACGGGGGGCTGCTTGTGCCGCAGTTTATCGGGCCGTCGTATCCACCCACCCGACCGATGACCGCCAGACGATTCGCCGCTCCGCTAGCTCTCCTCGCTTGCGCCCTCCTCCCGCACCATGTGTCCGCCCAACAACAGATCGATTCCGCGTACTCTGCAAAGATCCGCGAGCTGACGCCTACCGATCCGAAGTGGAAGTTCACAACCGAGCTCGTCTCGACACTTCCCGCCTCCTCAACCGTTCCGACCCCGCTCAAAGTCCTCGGCTACGTCCCCGGAACGCTCGGCCGTCTTTCATACGTCGCCGACATCAACAAGTACTTCGACGCGCTCGCCGCTGCCGCGCCAAATCGGGTCAAGAAGTTTTCTCTCGGAAAAAGTGAAGAGGGCCGAGAGTCGATCGTCGTCGCGATCTCAGACGAAGCGAACATCGCCAATCTCGAGCAGAATCGCCTGGCACTCGGACGGCTCGCCGATCCGCGCGGACTATCTGCCGCCGACCGGGCGCGCATCGTCAAGGAAGCGAAACCAGTCTACTGGCTGAGCGGATCGATCCACTCGCCCGAGACAGGCAGCCCTGAGATGCTGATGGAGCTCGCCTATCGTCTCGCTGTCGACGAATCCGATTGGGTGAAGGGCATCCGCGCCAACGTCATCACGCTCATCACGCCCGTTACCGAGGTAGACGGGCGCGACCGCGAGGTCGACGTCGTCAAGGAATCCCTCGCCCTCAAGCTCGGCAACAACGCGGTTCCCCTCATCTACTGGGGCAAATACACCGCGCACGACAACAACCGCGACGGCATGGTGATGTCGCAGAACCTCACGAAGAACTTTCTGCGCGGGCTCCTCTATTGGCATCCCACCGTCGTGCACGACCTGCACGAGTCGGTGCCCTTCCTCTACACGAGCACCGGCACGGGTCCGTACAACGACGAGTACGATCCCATCGTCGTCGGCGAGTGGCACACCCTCGCCTATCAGGAGATCAACGAGCTGACGCGCCGAGGATTGCCGGGGGTGTGGACGCATGGGTTCTACGATGGGTGGGCGCCGAACTACACCCTCCTTGCCGTCGCGAATCTTCACAACTCGATCGGACGCTTTTATGAGACATACACGTCGAGCGGAGCGGGCTGCACGACGGTGAGACTGCAGGCGGCCGACACATCGCGCCGGTGGGACCGGCCGAATCCGCCGGTGAACGGACTCAGGTGGTGCATCCGCAGCAACATCAACTACCAGCAGTCGGGCGCACTCATCGCGCTCAAGTACGTCGCCGATCACCGCGAGACGTTCCTCGAGAATTTCGTCGCCAAGGGCGAGCGGATGATCGATCGCGGGCGGACGAGCGCGCCATACGCGTTTGTGGTTCCGCGAAATCAACGGCATGCCGCTGAGGCTGCAGATCTTGTCAATCTCTTCCGGGCGCAGGGTACTGAGGTGAGCGTTGCAACGAGCGACTTCGCGCTCAAGGCTGCGGCGCCCAAACGCGTTGCGTCGGATTCAGCTGCCGTGCCGACACGAGGCGCTGCCGATTCCGTCGCCACGCCAAAACCGGCGAAGGATACGACGGTGCAAGTTCGCGCCGGCGACTGGATCGTCCGCCTCGATCAACCTTACGCCGCGACCGCGCGCACGCTGCTCGCGATCCAACGCTTCAAGGCCGACGATCCACCGCCGTACGACGACACTGGCTGGACTCTCGACGAGCTGCGTCACGTGCAGACGCTCAAGATCTCCGATTCGACGATCCTGTCGAAGCCGATGCAGATGCTCGCCGCTGACGCGCACGTCGATGGCGACGTCGCCGCCGGATCCGGACCTCTACTCGTCCGTCACCTCGGTGACTGGCGCTCGGCTGTCCTTCCCTGGAAAGTTGCGCCGGCGGCCATGAGCATCGCGGAAGAGTCATTCACCGTCGGCAATACGAAATATCCGGCCGGCACATACATCATCGGCAATCCCACCGACGCCACGCGCAACGCCATTAAGTCGCTCGGCCTGAGTGGCGTGGCTGCGGGTGGAACGGTGAGCGCGCGACAGCACTCGATCCGCGTTCCTCGGGTCGCGCTCATGCATTCGTGGCTCGAGACGCAGAACGAAGGATGGGTGCGGTACGCGCTCGATCAGATGGGCGTCCCCTACACCTACATCAGCGACCAATCGCTGCGCCAACCCGGACGCCTCGACAAGTTCGACGTCGTCGTCTTCCCGCACGTAAATGGCAGCCCGAGCGCCCTCGTAAACGGCCGGCCGATGGTCGGCCCGCCGATTCCGTGGAAGAAATCGGCGCTGACTCCGAACCTCGATCTGTGGGACCAGACCGAAGACATCCGCCCGGGCATGGGACTCGATGGAGCTGCGGCGCTCAGAAAATTCGTCGAGCGCGGCGGACTCCTCATTACGTCCGGCAATTCCAGCGTCCTTCCGCTCACGCTTGGCTTCAATCCAACCGTGACTCAGGCGATCACGACGCGCCTCAACGCGCGCGGCTCGGTGATTCGCGTGCAGCCCGCGCCAGGATCCAGCTCGAGTCCGATACTCTATGGATACGAGGCATCGAGCTTCCCGATCTATTTCAACCAGTCACCCGTTTTCAACGTGGCGCCGAAGGATACGATTCTGCCGGAGAACCGCGACCCGGCGTTCGCGCAGCAGGCCGAAAAGATGCGTGCGCACGTCATTCTGAGATTCCACGACAAGGCGGATTCGCTGCTCGTGTCCGGACTTCTCGCGAATGGAGATGAGCTCGCCGGCAAAGCCGCGGTCGTTGATGCGCCCGTTGGATCGGGTCACGTCGTGCTTTTCGGGATCAGGCCGATGTGGAGATGGGAATCGCAGGGGAGCTTTGCGCTCGCGCTCAACGCGATCGCGAACTGGCAGCACCTCGGTTTCTAGATCACCGGTACGAGATCAGCCAGCGCGCCACAACCGCCATTGATGACATTCGCTAGAGCATGTTTGCGTGAATGCACCTAAATTCCCGTCGAGCAGCCCTTCGGTCCCGACTACAGATTGAGTGTCATGTCCAGAGCCGAGATAACCACTCCTGAGATCATCCCGGACGAGAGCGTCGTCGAGCTATCGCTCCGCCCGCAGCGCCTGTCCGAGTTCATCGGCCAGGACCGCGTCAAGGAATCCCTGCGCATCTACATCGATGCCGCTCTGGAGCGCCGCGAGCCTCTCGATCACTGTCTCTTCTTCGGTCCGCCCGGACTCGGCAAGACCACTCTCGCCGAGTTGATCGCACGAGAGCTGGGCGTCAACATCCGGAACACCTCGGGGCCGGCGCTCGAGAAGCCCGGCGATCTCGTCGGGACGCTCACCAATCTTCGCGAAGGCGACATCCTCTTCATAGATGAGATCCACCGGCTGAGGCCGATCATCGAAGAGTTCCTCTATCCGGCGATGGAGGACTACCGGATCGACATCCGTCTCTCCGAAGGACCCAAGGCGCAGACGATCGTGATGCCGATCGAGAAGTTCACGTTGATCGGCGCGACCACCCGGCTCGGAATGCTCACGCCGCCGATGCGCGCGCGGTTCGGGATCGAGATGCGGCTCAACTTCTATCCGCCCGCCGACCTCGAGCAGATCGTCCATCGGACGGCGGAGGTGATGCAGGTAGAGATAGATGAGGACGGGGGGAGGGAAATCGCGAAGAGATCGCGCGGAACTCCCCGCGTCGCCAACCGGCTGCTGCGCCGCATTCGCGACTTCGCCCAGGTGCGGGCGGGCGGGAAGATCAATCGCAAGGTCGCCGCCGACGCGCTCCAGCTACTGGAAGTCGATCAATTCGGGCTCGACGACATGGACTCCCGCATCCTGAAGGCGATCATCGAGAAGTTCGACGGCGGTCCGGTGGGCGTCGGCACAATCGCTGCAGCGGTTGGAGAGGACGTGGGGACGCTCGAGGAGGTTTATGAGCCGTTCCTGGTTCAGAACGGATTCCTCCAGCGGACTCCGCGCGGCAGGGTGGCGACGGCGCAGGCTTACAAGCACTTCGGCTTCAATCCGCCGAGTGTAACGAATGGCACCCAACAGCCGACGCTGTTCTAGATTGTCGTTGTAGGCAGGCTCCGCGGACGACGAGCGCGGAAGCCAGCCGGAGGGGAAGACCGATGAGACGCACTGTCAGCATCGTGATCGGCGCTCTGACCGGCGGACTTGCTCTCACAGGAGCAACGCCGATCAGCAAGCAGGCGCTCGTCGCCCAGACAAACTGGCGCGAAGTCCACGCGATCAAGCTTGGAAGATTTCGTGCACGCATAGAAGTCTCTTCGCTGCATACGGTGCGGCTGTTCTCGCAGCTGGATACGTCGATGTTGATGGGGCCGGAGCTGGGCCCCGATTCGCTCAGAGCGTGGCAGGAGAAACTTTTCTCCGAGCTGGATAAGCCAAGCCGGATGAACTACGTGCTCGGCAACGCGATTCTTGTCCAGCCGTTCGCGGCGGATTCCGCGACGATCGGATATGTCTTGACCGTGGCCGACACCAACGGCGCGTCACGCCAGGTCATCACGGATAAGAATGGGATCGAGGAGTTTCTCGATCTGTTGTCTAAGGGTGTTGTCGCGGCGACGACATTGACCGACGACGAGCTGAAGCGGTTGGGCCCGATAAAGCGCCGGCCGATCGCGCTCGCTAGATCCGTAAACTTCGTCTATCCCCGCAACGCCAAGCTCACAGGGCAGAGCGGCTCCGCACTCGTGCAGTTCGTTGTCGATACAACGGGACGCGCGAAGCCAGAATCGATCACGTGCATGCAGGCGACGTACAAGGATTTCGCCGACGCGGCAGTGGCAGTCGTGAAAACGATGGAGTTCGTTCCCGCGGCACTCGAGGGACACCCGATCGAGCAGCTCGTTCAGTATCCGATCGACTTCAAGCTGAACGCGGTGCTTCCGGTCAAGCCGTTCGAGGTACCTGTCCGTCGAGGAAGGCGCTGAAGGCAGCGTTTTTGCCTAGCTCCGGGTTTCCGCGCGCTGAGTTTCTGTGAAATCCGAGGCGGTGATGCGGCTACTCTACAACGGCGATGAGGATCGCGCTATCGAGCTCGAGGCGTCCGGAGCGTTTCCGCTTGAATAGCCACGCGTATTGAGATTTGCTCCATCCGGTTGGACCAATCGCATTTTCGTCGACGAGGACTGTCCATACCTCCCCTCTGGGCGACACCCGATCGCCGCGCACATCACGAAGATCTTTCAGTCCCTCCGGCTGACCGCGAAGAGGAAGACCGACCGTCAGATAGTATTCGGTGTTCTTCGGGCAGCCGGAGTGCACGTCGGCTCCTTTCGCCCGTGGTGCCGAGGCGCCTCTGCGAGGTGACGGCGGCTTCGGGATTCCAACACCACCGCACTGCGTATGGGTGAAAGGCCCGCCCTTTGGCACGCCCTGAAATCTCAGAATGCGCTCTCGATTCTCGGCGATGCGATCGATCACGGCGTCTCCCACACGCCCGAAGCTTAGAGTCGGATCGATCCCCTGCACGCCCGCGAAGTTCTCGGGGTAGCCGGAGGTCGTTCCGTAAGGCCGTGCGTCATACCGCAGGCGCTCGAGACGACGCGGGTACTCATCCTCCTTCCCGGCGGCCTGCTCCCGGACAACCGCGGCGAAGACCAGGGAATCGGCCGTGATGAGAGCGATTTCCTCCTTTGGGGAGGCATCGCGCGGCGAGGCGCGAATGATCACGTCCGGCCCGCCAGATGACCGACAAGCGGAGGTCGCGAGCAGCAACGAGGCTACACACGTGAGGGGCAGTCGATGGATGATTTTCATGTGCGCAGAGCGCAATGCACAAAAGAGGCCTTTTTCGTGGAGCGCTTCGGTCGGTCCTTGGCGCCGTGGCTGGTTGGCCGAGCATAATTTATCGCATGTACTCGACTTGCCTTTTCTGCCATACGAACCTGGGTGCCAACGAGGCAGTCGAACATTTCCAGGTTGGCCGAAGGCTCGCGTTCGACGCGGCGAAGGGGCGGCTCTGGGTTGTCTGTCGCAGGTGCGAGAGGTGGAACCTCACACCTGTCGAGGAACGGTGGGAAGCGATCGAGGAATGTGAGCGATCGTTCCGGGCGACGAAGCTTCGGACGTCGACCGACCAGATCGGACTCGCCCGTCTCAGCGAAGGACTTGAGCTCGTACGAATCGGAAAGCCGCTGCGACCCGAATTTGCAGCGTGGCGCTACGGCGACCAGTTCGGAAGGCGCCGACGCAAGAACATTGTCAAGGGTGCTGCTGTGTTGGCCGGCGTGGTAGCTATTCCACTTCTTGGCCCGGCGGTAGGACTCTCGGTCGGTGGTGTGGGCATATATCTCCCGCAGCTGTGGAACGTCGGATTCGGATTGTACAAGCGAACCCATATCGTCGCGCAGGTGCGCGACAACGACGGAAATCTTCTTCGCATCAGAACGTACGATGCACCCAAGGTAGTGATGCTTCCGCCCGTTGTCGGCCGAGCTTGGGGAAAGGATCACGCACCGGTCAGCCGAGCAGGATCGCCTTCCCTGGTGGCGATATACGAAGGACGCGGAGCAAACGGACATCCTCGACGAAGATGCAATACGGGCCGCCGCGCACTCGTTGCCCGTGTTCAACAAGCTGGGCGCCTCGCAACGACAAATCAAAGAGGCAGTCGTGCTTGCCACCGAGCACGACAATCCATCAGTTGTATTCGAGCGAGCGGCCCAACTCGCCGCTACAAAGCGAAGCTGGAACGAATTCGGAAAGGGAGCACTGCTTTCACTCGTTCCAACCGAGCTGCGGCTGGCGCTGGAAATGGCCTCACACGAGGAATCCGAACGGCGCGCGCTCGAGGGAGAGCTGAGCGTGCTCGAGGACGCATGGCGGGAAGCCGAGGAGATTGCGGCGATTTCAGATGATATGTTTCTCCCCACCGATGTGAGTCAGAAACTTGCCGAAATCAAAAAGCGCGTCCACAAAGAAGACGAGTAAGACAAAAGCAAAAGGGTCGCCCGCTTCGCTGAGCAAGCGATCCGCGCCCGCCGAGCTCTCGCCCAAGAAGTTCCGCGCGATCGGACACTCGCTCGTCGATTCGGTCGCCGATTTCCTGGCTCGGCTGCCCGACGCTCCTACCGCATCTCCCCTCTTGCCCGACGCCATGCGAAAGCTGCTCGGCAAGCGGGAGATGCCGGAAAAGGGGACGAACGTCGCGCCCATCCTCAAGAAATTCAGCCGGCTGTTCTTCGACCAGTCCACTCACAACGGCAGTCCGCGCTTCTTCGGGTACATCACGTCGTCGGCCGCGCCGATTGGGGCGCTGGCAGATCTGCTCGCCGCGGCAGTCAACCCGAACTGCGGCGCGTGGGCGCTCTCTCCTATCGCCACCGAAATCGAGAACGAGACCATCCGCTGGCTCTCGCGGTTCATGAGACTTCCGGGCGCCTGGGACGGCATCCTCGTGAGCGGCGGCAACATGGCGAACATTGTCGCCTTCATCGTCGCGCGGCGGGCGAAGGCGACCTGGGACATCCGCGCCAAAGGACTCGGTGATCCGGAAAGCAAGAAGCTCGTGCTCTACGGCTCCGCCGAAATGCACACCTGGATCAACAAGGCCGCCGATATCGCCGGGCTCGGAACCGCGGCGGTCCGCTGGATTGCCACCGACGACGAGCAGCGCATCCGCCCCGACGAGCTGCGCAAGCAAATCCAGGCCGACCGCGCCGCTGGATTGTACCCATTCATGGTGGTTGGAACCGCGGGCACTGTCGGCACAGGTGCGATCGACCCGCTGCCAGAGATCGCAAAGATCTGCACAGAATTCAATCTCTGGTTCCACGTCGACGGCGCATATGGGGCGCCGGCCGTCGCACTCGATGACGCGAGCGCCGATCTCAAAGGCCTTCGCCTCGCTGATTCGATCGCCATCGATCCTCACAAATGGCTGTATAGCTCACTCGAGGCCGGCTGCGTTCTGACGCGACATCCGGAAGCCTTGCGCGATGCCTTCGCGTTCAAGCCGCCGTACTACCAGTTCGACGACAACGAAGGCCAGGAAGTGAAGAACTACTTCGAGTACGGGCCGCAGAACTCGCGCAGCTTCCGCGCTCTAAAGATCTGGCTCGGGTTCCAGCAGGCCGGGGCCAGCGGGTACCGGCGGATGATCGCTGACGACATCGCGCTCGCCGAGAAGCTGCACGAGTTCGTCGGAAAGCAGGAGCTGCTCGAGCAGGGAACGCTGTCGCTGAGCATCGCCACTTTCAGGTACGTGCCCACGGATCTCCGCGGACGCTCAGCAAACGGCGTCACTGAATATCTCAACGAGCTGAATGCGAGGATCGTCACCGCGGTGAGATTGAGCGGACGCGCATTCATCTCGAACGCGCAC
>JBBQAV010000078.1:0-12994 GCA_038316775.1 Gemmatimonadales bacterium
ATGATCGACACTGGCCGGATGCCGCTTCGATCCCACGCTTTCCTCCATTCGGATTCAGACCAGTAGCTGAACGGCAATCGAACGCCGTATCGTGAATTTCCGACCCAGTCCATCCCCCTCAAAATCAGCTCGGATGGAAGGCCGTGAAGTAAGTGATCCTTGATCACGAGCGATCCGCGCGAAACCCGCTTCATCTCCCCCATCAGTGCATCGGCATCGGCCGCATGGTGAAAAACGTCGATTGCCATCGCCATGTCGAATTCTCCATCCGCAAACGGGAGCTGCCATCCGTTGAATTCGCGGACCGGAATCGGAGTGCCGGGTCGAATCAGCACATCCACTCCTTCGATTCGGATGTCGGGCCGCATGTCGAGAATTGCCTGAGCCAGCAATCCGTCACCGCACCCCACATCGAGCACGCGCGCCGACCTGGGTAGCAGCGGCGCGATCGCCGATGCCAATGCCGTTACCCGACGATGCAGGATGCCTCTGTCATGTAAAAAACCAACCGCGTTCGCGAACAGACCCACTCAGCGCCTTCGCATTCCAAGCAGGCTCAGAAAAAAACTGGCGAGAACCGTCTCGAATCCAAGCGCCACCAGGGTAACTCCGGGGATCACCCATCGCATCGTGACCGCGTACTGCAGATCTCCAAAACTCGTCGCGCGCCAGATCGCGAGCGCGTCGAAGAGCAAATACGCGCCGACCACCATTGCAACAACTCCGACGACGAGCCCGGTCTCGAGCTTGATCACACGAAAGGCGCGTGTGAGGATCGGATCCGGAGGCAACAGGTCCTCGCTGATCGCAAACACCTTCGTGAACACGGCAAAGAGAATCGATTGATACCCGCAGATGACGGCGAGGCTCGCGAATAGAAGCGTGTGAACGTCGAAATGAATTCCGCGGAATCGAAGGCCCGGCAATGCGATCGCGTATCCCACCATGCCGAGGACTATCAGCACCATCCCTGGAACAAGGAAAAGCCAGCGGGGGCTGTAGAGCAGGAAGAAACGCAGTGTACGCCATCCGTCCCGAAATGTCCGCAGGTGCGGCGGATGCGCGATCCTTCCGTCCGGATGCAAGGTGATCGGCACTTCCGCGATCCGCGCGCCATAGAGACTGCCCTTGATGATCATCTCGGTGGCGAACTCCATCCCGATACAGCGCTGTCTCAGTCCTGTATAAAACTCCTTCGTGAATCCGCGAAGCCCGCAATACACGTCGTTGATCTCAACGTGGAACCACTTCCGCGCGAGTACGGAGAACATCGGGTTCCCCCACCACCTGTGGAGGCCGGGCATCGCCCCTGGCAGAATGGTTCCTCCCCCCGCGGGAAGCCGGCAGCCCTGCACCATGTCGTAGCCTTCGCGCAGCTTGTGGAGAAACTTCGGAACCTCTCCGAAGTCGTAGCTGTCGTCGGCATCGCCCATCAGGATATAGCGCCCGCGCGCGGCCTCGATGCCTCCCATGAGCGCGCTCCCGTAACCGCGCATCGTCACCGGCACAACTCTCGCGCCGAGCGATTCGGCGATGCGCTGCGAGCCATCGGTCGAGCCGTTGTCGGCGACGATGATCTCCGCGCTGATTCCGTGCTCCTCGATCGCAGCCAGCGCCTTCTCGATGCACACAGCGAGCGTGTCGGCCTCGTTGAGGCACGGCATCACAATCGAAATCTCTACGCTGTCCGCCGATGAGACCGGCTTCGCCGGCCCACTCATGGCCATTGCCGCTGAGCCGGTCACTACCCTACCGCGCGTTTCATGAACGATCTCATTCCCAGCGTCCAGAAGATCGCAGTAATGATTATCAGCGCGACTATCACGATCGGCATCGGCATGTGCGGCGACGACGGCGTCAGCGCCGCTCTCATTCCCTCGGCTACGTACACGAGAGGATTGATCAGCACCGCGTACTTCATGATTGGCACGGTGCTTAGGCCTTGCCACGGATAGTATGCGCATCCGAAAAAGATCATCGGGGCGAGTATCACGCCGAACATGAGGCCGATCTGCTGCGGCTGGATCGCTGCGCCGAGAAAAAGTCCGAGTGATGAGAACGCGGCCGCGCCAAGTATCGTGATGAGCAATACATCGCCAAAGTGTGCGAAGGTGAGATTCGGAATCGGCCCCATGATCAGACGCGCGACCGGAAGCACAAACAGCGCGGAGATGATTCCCTGAAGCACTCCCGCGATGATCTTCTCCGCCGCCACGAGCCAGATCGGAAGAGGAGCGAGCAACCTGTCCTCAATCTCCTTCGTCCAGCCAAAGTCCTGAACCATCGGCAGCGCCACCGACTGGATGCTCGAGAACGTAAGACTGATCGCAAGCACGCCCGGTAACAGCGCCGTCGTGTATCCGCGGTTCATGAAGCCCATTCTCGGCAGCAGATAACCGAACACGATCACGAACATCAATGGCTGCATCGTGGTCCGCAGGAGGAAGAACGGCAGCTCGCGCCGCGCCACGCGCATGTCCCGCCGCAGCAGCGCCAGGACGATGGACGACGACCGCACCTCGGCCCGCGGAATTTCGATGGCCGCGGCCGTCATACGAGCTTCCGTCCAGTGAGCGATACGAACAATGTCTCGAGACTCGGCTGCAAGAGATGAATGTCGGTCACGGTGCGGCCCGTCGTCTCCGCCGCTTCGATCAGCGCCGGCAGGATCTGTCCGCCGCGGCTGCTGTGCGCCCTGAGCAGGCCATCGACCGCTTCGACCCGACTGATTCCGTCGATCGTCTCAGCGATTTCCGCCGCTGGATGCGCGTCGCCATCGAGCACCAGCTCGATGAGAGTTCCTCCAGGCGCCTTCAATTTCAGCGCGCGCGGAGAGTCGAGCGCGAGAAGCTTCCCGCGGTCGATGATTGCCAGGCGGTCGCACAGCCGGTCTGCTTCGTCCATGTAGTGCGTCGTCATGACAATGGTGCGCCCGCGCTTGTGCAGATCGCGCAGGATCTCCCACAGATCCAGCCGCGCCTGAGGGTCGAGGCCGACCGTCGGCTCGTCGAGGAAGATTATGTCGGCCTCGTGCATGAGCGCTCGGACGATCATCAGCCGTTGCTGCTGACCACCCGAAAGCTCAGGCAGCTTCGACGTGGCCTTCTCCGACAAACCCAGTCGCTCGAGGAGCTCATAGGCGCGCTTCGTCGCGACGTCGAATGGAATGCCGTGATACGCGGCGTGAAACTGGAGATTCTCCAGCACATTGAGGCTCAGATCGGCATTCGGGCGCTGCGGAACGACGCCGATCCGCTGCCGGACGCTCACCGAGTCTTCCACGACATCCGCACCGGCCACGATTGCCGTGCCCGAGGTGGGACGTATGCGCGTCGTGAGAATTCCGATCGCTGTCGTCTTCCCGGCTCCATTTGGTCCGAGAAGACCGAAGAATTCTCCCGCGCGCACGTCGAGATCGAGCGATTCGAGCGCTATGACATCATTGGCTGACGGCGCGCCCGTGCCAGGCGGAGCCCACCGGGCGCCCTGAGACGATCGGCTGGACTTTTTCTTTCCGCTGCCCTTGTAAACTTTGCGCAGCGCCCGCATCTCGATCGCGTTCACTTCTTTTTAGTTTCGCTTCACGTGGTAGAAGCCGTCAGGCGCCAATCGGGTGCCAGGTCGTCTTGAACTCGATGTAGTCGCGGATCTCATAGACGCCCTGCGACTTCTCGCCGGTCCAATCAATTCCACCGCCCTCATCGCGCTTCCGCGCGCGCACCCTCTTGATGCTCTCCGCGGCGCCGAGCTGAAGCTGCTTCTTCTCTTCCTGACTGACGACCGCGTTCACGCCTCGAATGTGCGTGTGCGTCGCGAAGGTCGGCACCAGCTCCTTTCTGAAACCGGTGAGCAGGTTTACCACTCCGCCGGGAAGATCCGAAACCGCAAGCAGCTCCCCCAGAACGATCGCCGGATACGGAAACTCCTGCGATGCGAGACCGACGCAGGTGTTGCCCGCCACTATCACCGGGGCGATCTGACTCAACAATCCGAGCAGCGGAAACGCATCGTCCGCGATGATGCCGATAATTCCCATCGGCTCGGCGACGGTGAAATTGAAAAAAGGTCCCGCTACTGGATTCGTGTTCCCGAGCACCTGCTCGTATTTGTCGGACCAGCCGGCGTAGTAGATGAGGCGGTCGACGCTCGCGGTGACCTCTTTTGCAGCCGCCGCTTTTGTCGATGCGCCCGAGATCACCAGCGCGTCCGCCATCTCCGCGCTTCTCGACTCGAGCATCTCGCCCAGGCGATAGATGATCTGGCCGCGGTTGTACGGAGTGCGCTGCGCCCAATCCGGTCCCGCCTTCGCCGCGGCTTCGACGGCGTTTCGCAAATCCTTGCGCGTGCACTGCGGGATGTTGCCCAGTAGCGCCCCGTGCGGGCTGTTCTTCTTTTGAATCGGGAAGACGCGTCCACTTTCGGACCGAATGAACTGTCCGCCGACGTAGACCTTCGGAGTCTTGGTTACAGGAATGCGCGCCATGGTTATACCATCTTCCCGTAATCCATGAGTCCCTGCCGTCCGCCTTCGCGCCCGAATCCGGATTCCTTGTAGCCGCCGAACGGTGACGATGGATCGAACTTGTTAAAGGTGTTCGCCCACACGACTCCGGCCTTGAGGAGCGTGCTCATCTTGAGGATGCGCGATCCCTTGTCGGTCCACACGCCTGCAGATAATCCGTACATCGTGTTGTTCGCCTTCTCTACCGCTTCCTCGAGCGTGCGAAACGTGAGAACGCTGAGCACCGGTCCGAAAATCTCTTCGCGCGCGATGCGGTGGCTCTGCGTGACTCCAGTGAACACGGTCGGCTTGAAGTAGTAGCCCTTCGTTGGAAGGTTGCACGCGACCGATTGGTACATGTCCGCGCCCGAGCTCACTCCCGAGTCAACCAGCTCGCAGATTCTGTCGAGCTGCGCCTTGGAGTTGATGGCGCCGACGTCGGTGTTCTTGTCGAGCGGATTTCCCACGCGCAGTACATCGATCCGGTTCTTCAGCTTCCCGACGAACATCTCGGCGATCGATTCCTGGACGAGGAGCCTGCTGCCTGCGCAGCACACATGTCCCTGATTGAAGAAGATTCCGTTGACTACGCCTTCGACCGCCTGGTCCACAGGCGAATCATCGAAGACGATGTTCGCGGCCTTGCCGCCCAGCTCCAGCGTCAGCTTTTTGTCAGTGCCGGCGAGCTGCCGCATGATGATCTTGCCGACCTCGGTCGAGCCGGTGAACGCGATCTTTGCTGCAGTCGGATGCGTGACGACCGCGGCCCCAGTCTCGCCCGCACCGCAAACAATGTTGACCACGCCGGGAGGAAGCTCCGCCTCGATCAACAGCTCCGCGAATTTGAGCGCGGTAACGGATGTCGTTTCCGCCGGCTTCAGAACCACCGTGTTTCCCATTGCGATGGCCGGTGCGATTTTCCAGGCCAGCATGAGCAGTGGGAAATTCCAGGGGATCACCTGACCGACGACACCCAGCGGGACGATCTTCACGCCCGGCACAGCGTATTCGAGCTTGTCCGCCCAGCCGGCGTGATAGAAAAAGTGGGCGGCCGTCATCGGCACGTCGAAGTCGCGTGATTCCTTGATCGGCTTCCCGCCGTCCATCGTTTCCGCGACCGCGAACTCGCGCGCGCGATCCTGAATGAGGCGCGCGATGCGGTAGAGATATTTTCCGCGCTCGGCGCCGGGCAGCCTGCTCCAGGGGCCGAACGCTTTTTGCGCCGCCTGGTACGCGGCATCGACATCAGCCTGATTTGCAAGCGCGATCTCGGCAAGCACGTCTTCGGTCGCGGGATTGATCGACTGGAAGTACTTCCCCGATTTCGGGGGGACGAACTTCCCACCGATGAAGAGATCGTATCTCGATTTCAGCTTTGGATCGGCAGTCTCTGGCGCCGGATCGTATTCCCATAGGTCGCCGAAGATAAGCTGCGGTATCGAGCCGCTGCTCGAAGCGGGGCGCGTGATCGCTCTGGGAGTCGTCATGTCAGTAGCTCTCTGCCGCATCGGTGAAGTAGTAAGGTGCCTGATAGGCGCCCGTCCTTTCCTTTTCTATCTGGCGCAGCAGGTCGTTGAGGAGCGAGCTCGCTCCGAATCGATAACGCGTGGAATTGAGCCACGCATCTCCCAGCGTTTCTTTGACCGCGACGAGGTAGTGGAGCGCCTGCTTGGCGGTCCTGATTCCGCCCGCCGGCTTCATCCCTATCGCGGTGCCCGTCGCCAGGTAGAAATCACGAATCGCCTCGATCATCACCTGCGTGTTCGCCAGCGTGGCGCTCCCCGATGCCTTGCCGGTGCTGGTCTTGATGAAATCGCCGGGACGGATGACCTGCATTGCCAGAAACGAAGCAGCCCTGATGTTGTCATACGTGTCGAGCTCGCTCACCTCTAGTATGACCTTGAGCTGAGCGTCGCCGCATGCTTCGACTACAGCGCTGATCTCGTCCCGAACGGCGTTGAACTCGCCGGCGAGAAAGAGTCCTCGGTTGATCACCATGTCGATCTCATCCGCGCCGTCGGAGACCGCGGTCCGCACTTCTTCGAGACGGAGCGCGAGCGGGCTCTGTCCCGAGGGAAACGCTGTCGCGACCGACGCCACCTTAATCGCAGTATCGGCGAGCCACGGCGCTGCGTATTTGACGAGGAAGGGATAGATGCACACGGCGGCGACTGGCGGCACATCCGGATCGGCGCTTGGCCGCCGAGCCTTCTGGCAGAGCGACGCGACCTTGCCGGGAGTGTCTTTGCCCTCGAGCGTCGTGAGGTCGACCATGGAGACCGCGGTCTTGAGTCCCCAGAGCTTTGAGCCCTTTTTGATGCTTCGGGTCGTGAACTTGGCCACGCGCTCTTCGATTCCGACCTGATCTACGGTGCCGATCTCGTCGAACAGCTTGCTGAAGGTAGTGCGCATCGCGGCAGCGGCAGGAGGGGACATGATCCTTCTAATATCGCGTCGGGAATCCCCCATTACAACGCTGGGGCCTGGACTATTACTTTGGCAGCATGGCTGACGCGCGACCCTACGCAGTTCTTTTCGATCTCGACGGCACGCTGGTCGATTCCATCGCTCTCCTGCTCGCGTCCATGAAGCACACGTTTCAGGGACGAGCCAGAACGCCTAGCGATGAAGAGTGGATCGAGGGGTTGGGGACTCCGCTGCCTAAGCAGCTGACACCGTACATCGAATCTGACGAAGATCGCGAGCGCCTGATCAATCGCTATCGCACGTTTCAGCTCGAGAATCACGATCGCCTGATGGCGCGCTACGAAGGAGTGATCGATACTCTGGCGCTGCTATACCAGCGCGGGCATCCGATGGGCGTCGTGACGAGCAAGGGAAACACGATGATGGAGCGTGGGCTCAAGTTCATCGGCGCCGACGACTACATCGAAGTCGCGATCGGTTACGACTCGGTGCACATCCACAAGCCCGATCCCTACCCAGTCAAAGCGGCGCTCGAGAAGCTGGAATACGGGGCCGACGAGGCTGTTTTCGTGGGTGATTCGCCGCACGACATCAAGTCGGGCAATGCGGCCGGAGTGATCACGATCGCCGCTTTGTGGGGCCCGTTCACCCGTTCGGCATTGGAACCCTTCAACCCGACGTATTTTCTCGACGACATCAAGAATCTGCCGCCTCTTCTCGACCGAATCACTGCGAAGAGTACGGGGTAATATATTCCCGCACGTTAGACCCTCTTAGGAGTAACCAAATGGGTGTGTCATACCAAACGGGAACGCTGGTCCGCACCGGCGAGGAAAGAGCGACGCTCGTCCGCCGCACCTATGCGCTTGTGCTTGTAAGCGTGATTGTGACGATGGTCGGAGCTTCGTTCGGACTCTCGCAGCCGCGACTTTTGCTTTCGGTGGCGCAGCACCCGTTCATCTCCTTCTTTGTCGCCCTCGCACCGTTGCTGGTGGCTACGCGCGTGAAGACCGAATTCCCGATGAATATCGGCCTCGTCCTGCTTTTCAACTTCGTGATGGGCGTGATCATCTCACCGGCACTCTTTTTCTACGGAAGACAGCAGCCTGGATTGATTGGTCAGGCCGCGGTGCTGACGCTTGGCGCCTTCGGAATCCTCACGCTGTACGCTTTCGTGAGCCGGCGCGATTTCAGCGCGTGGGGCAGCTTCCTGATGGTCGGCCTCTGGGTGCTCATCGGCACGATGCTGCTGAGCTTCTTTTTCCAGAGCGCGCTGGTGAATCTGTGGCTGGCGTCTGTGACGGTGCTCTTGTTCAGTGGACTGCTGGTGTTCGACACCTGGCGGCTGCGCAACTTCTACGGTCCCGACGAGTACGTGGGCGCGGCGGTGCAGATCTACCTCGACCTTCTCAACATCTTCATGGCGGTGCTTCGGGTTCTGGGCAATCGGCGGAACTAACGGACTAAAAACAACGGAACACGACACTCTGCCGGCTGATCGCTTCCCGCAACTGGCTACCGGCTTACGATCCTCGCGGGATCCGTCCATTCGCGCAAAATCAAGCGCGTATTTCCATGCAGTTGAGGGTTAGATGTTGGGCTTGGGAAGCCGGCAGCGTTCGGCCGGCAGCGATCAGCAGGTAGCGTCTAGTGTTCCGTTGACCTTGCCGTTGATCTCTCCCGCCTTACCCAGCCTGCTCCTGAGCCCGGTCTATCTGCTTGGCCATATCGAGATCCATCTGCGTGATCCCGCCGGCGGAGTGTGTACTGAGCGAGCAGATGATCTTGGTGTGCCGGATATCGATGTCGGGATGATGGTCCGCCGCCTCGGCCGCCTTTGCGATCGCCACCACGAAGTCGATCCCCGTCAGAAACTCGCGGAACTGGAACGTTTTCGTTATGACCTCCCCGCGCCGGCTCCAGCCCTGGAGATTCCCCAGTTCTCGTTGAATCGCAATGTCGGATAAACGCTCAGCCATCGATTACTCGCTCCACGCAGAGTGCCATCCGAAGAAGATAGGTTTCAGAGCCTGTCGCGCAATGCTTCTCGGCTTGGCGAGTGTCGTGCTTCTTTCAGTCTTCACTGGGACCAGCGCTCATGGCCAGCGTCTAACATCCGTGAGCGCGGCCGATTCGACGGACAGTTACTGGACGAGATTCGCGCTTGGATTCGGAGCGCGCATCCTCGCACATGAGAGTGCTCACGTTCTGACGTCGCTGGCAATGGGGTTTCACCCCCATATCGCGTTCGACAAAGGCCGGCCCACCGTATACTCCGGAATCGACAGCGAGAAGGAGCCACACAAGCAGTTTCTTTTCTCGGCGGCCGGCCTGACGACGCAGGCCCTCATCGACGAAGCGATTCTCGACATCCCCCATTCACGCGGCGGAGCTGTCGAGCGAGGAATCCTCGCCGGCGGAATCGGCACGACGCTTTTCTATGGTCCTCCGTCCTCGACTAGTCCGCGATTATCAATGCAGTTGGTCCTCGGCCCTCAGTCCTCTCGGACAGTTGCAGTTGATCAGTACCGAGCCGCGTAGCCTCGCCAGCAGGTTCGGTATATCTTCGGTACATGGGCCAGGCTCGCAAAACACCGAAAGCCAAACCGGCCCCGGGCCTCTTCGGCGCGGAGTACGACAGGACCTCGAGGCAGCTCCCCGTAATCGGCGAGCAGAAGGACATCCGCTACTACTCCTCCCCCGCGAAGAGCGTCCTCAACGGGCCAGAGACGACCGGGATGGGATTCTGGTCCATCAACCCCTACATCGGCTGCGCGTTCGGCTGCGCCTATTGCTACGCCCGCTACACCCATCGGTACGTGATGGAGCGCGCCGCGACCGACGAAAAGATGACCGACATGCTTGGCGAAGCCTACAACAAGCTTCCTCCCTGGCTCGCATTCGAGCGGAACATCTTCGTGAAGAAGAACGCGCCGGAAGTCCTAAGCAAGACACTCCGATTCGGCGGCGACAAGCACCTCAGGCTGCTCGAGGGTGAGACGATCGTGATCGGTACGGCCACCGATCCCTACCAGCCAGCCGAGCGGCGATTCCGAGTCACACGCGGCCTTCTCGAAGTTCTCGCCGATCACTCCGGACTGAGCGTCACGATCATCACGAAGAGTCCGCTCGTCACCCGGGACATCGACGTCCTCTCGCGCATCAATCGGGTCTCGGACCTCTCGATTCACATCTCCCTCATCACCCTCGATCGGGAGCTGGCGCGGAGGATCGAGCCGCGAGCGCCGACTCCGGAGTCGAGAGTTCGCGCTTTGGCGCGGCTGCGTGAAGCGGGAATAGACGCCGGGATCAACTGCATGCCGGTGCTGCCGGGAATCACCGACAATCCGTCGGATCTGGAGGCGCTGGTCAAGCGCGTTTCCGAGGCCGGCGCGACTTACGTGGGCGCCTGCGCGGTAAGGCTCAAATCAACGGCAAGAAAGCGCTATCTCCCCTTCATCGAGCAGGAATTCCCTCACCTGGCCGAGAGATACCGCAATACGTATGGGAGCAGCGCGTACGCCGGCGAAAAGTATCGCGACGGTCTTGCGTGTTTCTTCGAAAAGCTGTGCGCGAAGTACGGCGTGCGCGGCTGGTCGAGCAGGGAAGACGAAGAAGGGGACGAGGCGCTTGGTGCGCTCGTCCCCCCGGTGCAGCTCAGTCTCGAGATCTAGCTCGAAGCCGAATTACTTCGACGGCGGCGTGTCGTTCGGGCCGAAGCCGATGTTCATCGCGGCCAGCAGTGCGGCAGCGTTGTTGGCGGAATTGAACTTCTTGGCGCAGGTCGCGATAGCGCGGCGCGTCTGCGGGCCGTACTGGCCGTCGACGTTCGTCACTCCGCAGCCCTGATCACGCAGTTCCTGCTGCAGGGCAAGGAACTGGATCTTCGAGAGTCCAGCCTGAGCAGAAGCCAGGGCTGGCACAAGTACTAGACCGATTACAGCGATGGTCTTCTTCATGTTGAAACGCCTCCGATCAGGATGGTGTCACGTATACAGTAAAGAGTTGCAGCAGATTTGCAAGGTCTACGCCCGCCGCCGAAAACTCACGCAGCAATGTCCACGCCGCTACTGGCAAAACATTGCAGCAATGTCCACGCCTAACGGTGATAGTTCGCAGCGGTAAATGGACAAGAAAAACGCCCGACTCGCAAGGAGTCGGGCGTTTCTTTCGCTCAGGAGACTGAACTCTTAGCGGATTGCCTGGATGATCAGGGCGCCCACTGCTGCCAGTGCCACCGCGATTGCGATTGCCGCAACGGGGGTGACCGTCAGCTGGTGCTTCCACCATTGGGTGGCGGTACCGGGCGTCTCGGGCAAAGACGCCATGATCCGCTGCTGGACGTGCACCGGCGTGACTCGGCGGCGCAGCATCTCGCTCTCGGCGTTGATGCGGGTCCACAGCTCGATCTTCGATTTGCCCTCGACTTCACTTGCGCGCATTGCATCCACCTCACCGTCCAGCCAGTCATGCAGCAATCCGTGACCAGAAACCCCATTCAGCGGGACCTCGCGGTCGTAGAGCTGCTCGGCGGACCTTTCCTTTCGTTGAACGGGCTCGCGGCCCGTAATCTTTTCGTTGTTGCCTTCGAATCCCGCGTCATCGAGCATCATGCGTACTTCTCCTCGAGCAGTTGTTGGAGGGCCTCTCGCGCTCGATGCACTCGCATCTTCAAAGCGCCAACGGTCGTTTCCAGTAACAGCGCCATCTCTTCGTACGATCTCCCCTCTACGTGCTTCATCACGAACGCTTCACGCAGCGAGGGAGCGAGCCTGGCAAGTGCGAATTGCAAATCTGTACGCAGCTCGTTGCGGTCCATCTCTTCTTCCGGCGTCGAGTACGTCGAGGGCTGATCGTCCTCGTCGTAACTCACGTGCGTCCGCCGAATATTCTTCAGCCAATCTTTGCAGCTATTAGCGACGATTCGGAACACCCAAGCGTCAAATCGGCCGCGAACTTCGCCCAGATGCTGATAGGCTTTAATAAAGGACGCTTGGAGTATGTCTTCCGCCACATCAGGACTTCCGGTCATTCCAAGTGCATGTCGGTACAAGGGATCGCTATACCGGGTTATCAGAACCCCGAAAGAATCCTTGTGACCGGCCAAAACCTTGGCAATGATCTCCTGATCGGCGTCGATCAACGGCGCCGCGCCATCCGGCGTCGAGTCCCCCGCGCCCATCGGTTGAGCACTCTGATTCTGCAGCGGTGTGGCTGTCATCTTCACCTGCCTAATGTAATCCCTTTACCCGCCCCTATATAGACCAAAGTGGCGCCGGGATAACACCTTATCACCGTTACACCCCTTGGACGACCCGGGGTTCGTGGAAGCAACCAAGTTCAGCGAAGCCGCACGAGATACAGGTGTTCGAGGGCGATATCTCGATGATAACGCCGTCCCACCCGATCGCTGTCGGCGCGGTAACGCCGATAGCGCTGGCTGAAATGAGATACCCTACCATCTGCAGATGCCCGGCCAAGGAGCGAAAGGAGCGTCTCGGGTTTCAGATGCCCCTCTGAATTGAAGCTGACAAGAGCGTGCATCGCCGAAGTGGCGGAAAGGAGCGCTGAAAAGAGCTTTTGAACCCGCCTTCCGTGAGACCATTGGCTCCTTCCCTCCTCTCCGGCCAGCAATCCTACCTTCCCCCGGATGACCGGCGCTGATTCCGACCAGCCGCGCGCCAGGATCTCGGGGATGTGATAGTAGGCGACGTATTGCCGGGAGTTGTAGGGAGGATCGATGTATATGAGATTCACGGGACCCACCGATTTCGCTGCATCCGTTGCATCCATTAGATACGCTTGCGAGGCCCTGGCGCCTTTGATGGGGGTCTCCGGAACGACTTCAAAGGAGCGCCGCGCATTGGGCTGCCACCGTTTCATGTATGACGCGTAGACCCCGGCCGTATTCGCAACCCTGTCGGCCCCTTCGATTATCGCGGCAAGGAGCAAATAGTAGCTGTCGTCGCCTACCCTACCCGCTTTTCGCCAGATCTCGAGCTCTTCGCGGGCCGCATCGATCCGGCCGGCATTCTCCGGCGTGAAGTACATCCTGCCTTCACTCGT
>JBBQAV010000079.1:0-12966 GCA_038316775.1 Gemmatimonadales bacterium
ACAAGCGTTCAGCGACGTTCTTGATGCGATAGCCGAATCCGCGCACGGTCTCGATCAGATCTCCCGCATCCCCGAGCTTTGCGCGAAGACGCTGCACGTGCATGTCGACGGTGCGCGTCTGAATGTCGGGCGCGGCATCCCAGACGATCTCCAGGAGCAGATTGCGTGGCTGGACCCGTCCTTTCCGTTCGGCCAGAAGCAGCAACAGCTTGAATTCCGTCGGCGTGAGATCGACCTCGCGACTATCGACAGTCACGCGGTGCGCGGTGGAGTCGATTTTGAGCGGTCCTATTTGCTTGATGTCGCCCGCATCGGCGTGGCCGGCTCTCACACGCCGCAGAATCGCCGCAACCCGAAGGACGAGTTCCTGAGGGCTGAACGGCTTCGTCAGGTAGTCATCGGCCCCAAGAGTGAGCCCCTTGATACGGTCACTTTCTTCGCGACGCGCGGTGAGCATCAGTACCGCGATGCCGGCGGTCGCGGCGTCGCCCCGCAGCTCCTCCATCACCTCGAAGCCGGACAGGCCAGGCAGCATCAGGTCGAGAACTACCAACACCGGCTTTTCGCGACGCGCGGCCGCAAGGCCCTCAGGTCCGCTGGTGGCAGTCGACACTGAGTAGCCGGATTTGGCGAGGTGGTAGGCCACGAGGGCAACGATGTCCGGTTCGTCGTCTACGACGAGGACGCGCTCTTTGGCAGCGCTCGGTTCAGTCACGTCTGGAAGTTGTCTGAGTCAGCGGCGTTGCGTCAACTCGCCCTCTGTCACGAACATGTTACGATAACGTTGCACTCCCTCGGCTGAGTCCGCGCCGCTAGCTTTGCAATTCATCATGCGAAACGGGCTTTCTGAGAGATGAGATTGCGAGCGATTACCTCTACCTTGCTGGTGGCGTTGGCGTGCGCGGTTCCGCCGGCGCAACTCCCGCGCTCTACCGAACCGGTCGATCTCGTCATTGCCACAACCACCGATGTTCACGGCCGTCTAAGGGCCTGGGATTATTACGCGAACCAGACCGAGGCGGTACGAGGGCTGAGCCGCGCGGCAACGATCGTTGACTCCGTGAGGGCCGCAAATCCCGGTCGGGTGGTACTGCTCGATGGTGGGGATTTGCTCCAAGGGAATCTGCTGGCGTACGTGGCCGCCAAAGTCTCGCGCGACAGAATGAATCCCGTGGTCGCTGCAATGAACGCGATGCAGTACGACGCAGCCGCAATCGGAAATCACGAATACAACTACGGCGTCCCCTATCTGGACTCGGCGGTCCGCCAGGCGAGGTTCCCGTTTCTGTCGGCGAATACGTATCGGATCGATCCGGCCGGCATCCATGCGTATCGGCCGTGGACGATCATCGAGCGAGCAGGCCTAAAAATCGGAATCGTCGGCGCCACGACACCTGGCGTCACCGTGTGGGACGCTGAGAACATCCGCGGTCGCCTGCGATTCGGCGACATCGTTCCCGCGGTTATAGAAGCGGTTGGGGAGGTGCGGAATGCCGGCGCCGACATCGTGCTCGTAACCGTTCACTCGGGGCTCAACGAGCCCTCGAGCTACGACACGGTGACAACCGGTGTGCCGAGCGAGAACGTCGCACTGCGAATTGCGGGGGAAGTACCTGGAGTGGATCTCGTTCTTTATGGCCACTCCCACAAAGAGCAGCGCGGATTGACCATCGGACAGGAATCCGTGCAGACCTTTCAGGACTGCAACCAGGTCGGTTTCTGCACTGACATTCAGTCCAAGCACACTCTCCCAACCCTGCTGATTCAGCCTAAGAACTGGGCGACGAGCGTCGCCGTGGCGCATCTCACGGTTTCGAGAGCGGGCGGGAAATGGAGCGTGACAGCCAAGCATAGCGATCTCGTGCAGGCTGTCGGTCACCTGGAGAATGCAGCAGTGCTCGCGGCGACGGATGCGGTCCATCGCGAGACCGTTGCCTATGTCACGACGCCCATCGGATCCACGCCTGAGCGATGGAGCGCGGATTCTGCGCGGCTCAAGGACACGCCACTTATCGACTTCATCCTGGAGGCCGAGAGGAAAGCGGCGGGGAGCGATCTGGCTTCGACCGCGGCTTTCTCAACGGACCTGACGACGGGTCCTGGGCCGATTACCATCGCGCAGGTGGCGCAGCTCTATCCGTACGACAACACCCTTCGCGCGGTGAGAATCAGCGGAAAGCAGCTGCGCGATTATATCGAGTTCAGCAGCAGATACTATCGGACGCCCGCGTCGCCGACGTCAGCGCTCGAGACAGACCCACAGATCCCCGGCTACAACTTCGACATCGTATCGGGCGTCGACTACGTGATCGATGTGGCGCGGCCGATTGGATCGAGGATCACGCGCCTCGATTACAAGGGCGCGCCGGTCCGCGATACGGATTCGTTCACAATGGCGCTCAACAACTACCGGCAGACAGGCGGCGGCGGCTACGCAATGCTGAGCGGAGCGCCGGTCGTGTACGACAAGCAGCAGGAAATCCGGCAGTTGTTGATCGACGAAGTGAAATCGCACGGCGTCATCAGACAGTCGGACTACTTCAGGCCGAACTGGATGCTCGTACGAGGAGGCGCTGCCGCAGGAATTTCGGGTGCGGTCGTGAATCCCATCGTTCCTCCGGCAGTTGTCACGTCACGTCCGGCATTCCCTTCGGGGACGCGATGGCTCAGGATAATCGGGACGAACGATTTCCACGGAGCTCTCGAGCCCCGCCCGGACGCGAATGGAGTCAGGCGCGGTGGAGCGGCCTACGTTGCCGCGGCGATCGAGCGCGCGCGCAATGAGTGCACGCCTCGCTGCGAGACGCTGCTGCTCGACGGAGGCGACCTCTTCCAGGGCACCTTGGCGTCGAACCTTTCCTTCGGCCGTCCGGTTGTCGAGTACTACAATAGAATGGGCTACGCCGCGTCCGCCCTCGGGAATCACGAGTTCGATTGGGGCACAGATACTCTTCGTGCGCGTATGAGACAGGCGAAATTCGGAATCCTCGGGGCAAACGTTCGGTATACCGACGGGCGCGACGTGCCCTGGATCCGGAACGACACGATCGTCACGCGCGGACGGGCGAGGATCGGCATCATTGGGATCTCGACGGTGAACACTCCAACCACAACGCGCGCGGCAAACGTTGTAGGCCTTCGCTTCGACGATCCCGCGCCGATCGTGGACAGTATTGGCACCGCTCTCAGAACGCGCGGCGCGAATTTCGTGATTGTGATCGCTCACGCCGGGGCGAGCTGCGGTAGAGACGGAGCGACGAGCTGCAACGGCGAGATCATCGACTTCGCGCAAAAGCTTACGACAAAGGTGGACGCGATCGTCAGCGGACACACCCATACCTTGGTGAACACTGAGATCAAGGGAATTTCGGTAGTGCAGGCCCGCTCGAGCGGACGCGCCATAGATGTCCTCGATCTTCCGATCGATGCGGGCTCGAGACTCCCGATACGCCACGAGGTTCGGGAGATCGCTGTCGATTCTCTGCAGCCGGTGCCAGCGATTGATTCGATAGTCCAGCGTGCGGTCGCGCGCGTCTCCACGCTCGTCAATCGTCACATTGCGACCATCCCCGTCACGTTGGCCCGACAGGGCCCTCAGTATCCGCTCGGCAATCTCGTCGCGGATGCGCAGCGATGGGCGGGGAAGGGCGACGTCGGGATAATGAACAACGGCGGCATCCGAACCGAGCTCCGCGCCGGCGCCGCCACCTACGGATCTCTGTTCGAGATCCAGCCGTTCGGCAACACGCTTTATTCGCTCACGATGACGGGCGCTCAGCTCCGCGGCCTGATCGAGGCGATGCTCGAGAAGTCGCCAGTCAACGACCACGTCAGCGGGTTGACGATCAAATTCGATCCGTCCAAACCGAAAGGATCTCGCGGCGTCTCCGTGACGATGGCCGATGGGACGCCACTGTCGGATACCAAGACGTACAACGTCATCATGAACGATTTCCTGGCTACCGGCGGAGAGGGATACAACGCTGGCGGACGCGCGACGTCGGCGAAGCCGCTCCACCTCGTGGATCTCGACGCACTGATCGACTACCTGAAGACGCTTCCCTCGCCGATCTCGGCGCCGGCGGAAGTGCGCATCGCTCCAGTTCCTTCATGAGTGAAACCGTTCGGATCTACATCAACACCAAACCGGTAGACGTCCAGCCGTCGGCAACCGCGCTGGATGCTATCGAGGCGTGGGACGAGACCCAGGCGGCGGCGGTACGCAGGGGTGAGCGAATGATCACCGATAGCCGCGGGATCGTCACCGCGAACGACACTCCCGTGCACGACGGCGCCATTTTTCGCATCGTTCGCGCTCGGCAGGATGCCGGCGACGATCCGGACTTCAACCCATCGTAATGCCACTATCGATTTTCTCCAGCAAGCTCCGCCAGCTTCCCAAGGCGGAGCTGCATTGCCATCTCGACGGCTCGGTCCGTCCCCGAACGCTGTTGGAGCTTGCGCACGAATATCGGGTTCAGATGCCCAAGCAAACTCCCGAGGAGCTCGCGGAGTTCATGCGAGTCGACGACGCCCAGAGTCTCGAAGACTACCTGCGCCGCTTCGACGTGACCATCTCCGTGCTGCAGACCGAGGATGCGCTCGAGCGTGTCACCTACGAGCTGGTCGAGGATGCCGCCGAGGATGGAGTACGGTACATCGAGGTGAGAAATGCGCCGCTCCTGAATGTCGTGCAAGGACTCACACTCGTGCAGGCTGTTGAGGCGCCGCTCCGCGGACTCCGCCGCGCCGAGAAGGATTTTGGAATCACGGGACGCTTCATCGTCTGCGGGCTGCGGCAGTTTCCACCCGAGAGCTCGCTCGAGATGGCGAGGCTGGCCGTTGAATTCAAGAACGAGGGTGTCGTGGCCTTCGACCTCGCCGGCGGAGAGAAGGGAAATCCGGCCGCGCGCCATGCTGAGGCATTCAGATATGCGCGCGAGCACAACCTCGCGGTTACCGTCCATGCGGGCGAAGGCGATGGAGCGGACTCAGTGCGTCAGGCCGTGCACATCTGCGGGGCGAACCGGATCGGTCACGGCACGCGGCTCATCGAGGATCCGGAGCTGACGCAGTACGTCAACGACCGCCGCATCGCGCTCGAAGTCTGCCTTACCAGCAACGTGCAGACGCGTGTTGCCGATTCCTACGCGGCGCATCCATTGCGCGAATACTTCGATCGCGGGCTCAACGTCACGCTCAACACAGATAATCGCCTGATGAGCGCGACAACTCTTACCGACGAATACGTATTTGCCGCCGAGCATCTCGGATTCAGCGTCGAAGAGCTCGCGGGGATTGCGCTCAATGGGTTCGAGAGCGCATTTCTTCCGTGGGAGGAGCGGATGATGTTGATAGAAGAAGTCGCCGACACCATGGACCAGCTGATCGGACCGGAAGGATGAAGACCGAATACTCGGCGGAGGCAGCAGCCAAGGCAGCGCAGGCCGTCCGCGCGCGCTCCGGCTCTCGAGAGCCGACACTCGCAATCATACTGGGCTCCGGACTCGGCGGACTGGCGAAAAAGATCGGCGATCAGGTGCGGATCCCGTTCCGCGAGATACCTGGCTTTCCTGACGTTACGGTAGTCGGGCACGAAGGAGCCGTCATCGTCGGCACGCTTGGCGGGCGGGATATCGTGGCGCTGAGCGGAAGGTTTCACGTCTATGAGGGCCACCCCGCCGCACTTGCCGCCTTTCCCGTGCGCGTGTTCAACGCGCTCGGCGCGCGCGAGCTCTTCGTCTCGAATGCCGCCGGCGGAATATCTCCCAGGCTGGCGGTCGGCGACCTGATGATCATCTCCGATCACCTGAATCTCATGGGCACCAACCCGCTCGTTGGAGAGCTGCAGGAGGGTGACACCCGGTTTCCCGATATGACCGACGCTTACGATCCGGCGTTTCGGCGCATCCTGCGTACGACGGCGGAGAAGCTCGGGATCGCGCTGCGCGAAGGAGTATACGCCGGCTTGCTCGGTCCGTCCTACGAGACGCCGAGTGAGGTAAAGATGTTGAGGTTGCTCGGCGCCGATGCGGTCGGGATGTCGACCGTTCCGGAAGTCATTGTGGCGAGATCGCTCAAGATGCGCGTCGCCGGTGTGAGCTGCATCACCAACGCCGCCGCGGGTGTTACCGGCGCCGCGCTGAGTCATGCAGAGGTACTGGAAACAACTAGCCGGGTGAGCGCGAAGTTCGAGTCACTCGTGACAGAATTTCTGGAGGCGTCCGCTGCTCCTCAGCTGTCTGGGGCGAGATGATTGAGAGGGCCGTGCCCGGAGCCTAGTCCCGGCGCGGTGGCGATGGCGTTGTGAACGTAGTCGATGGAACGACGCACAGCCGCGTGCAGCGATTCTCCTCTGGCGAGCTGTGCCGTGATCGCCGCCGACAAAGTGCATCCGGTCCCGTGGGTGCTCGTCGTGTCCAGTCGACGCGCGCGGAAGGCGCGAACGTTTCCATCGTAGAGTATGTCGACGACTCTCTCGCCCGAGTCCAGGTGGCCGCCTTTGATGAGCGCCGCCTGAGCCCCCATGTCTTTCACGAGGATTTCTGCCGCCCGAGCCATCGCATCTTCGTCGGCGATCTCCTCGCCAGTAAGGATTTCAGCCTCGTGCAGATTAGGCGTGATGAGAGCTGCCAGTGGCACGAGCTCACGCCGGATCACCTCGATCGCGTCGCGCTCGAGCAAAACGTCACCCGAAGTGGCGACCATCACCGGGTCGAGAACGTAGTTGCGCAGCGCGTGATCGCGAATCGCTTGCGCGACCGCTGACGCGACAGCGGCATTGGCGAGCATCCCGGACTTGAAAGCAGCGGGAGCGAGATCCTCCGCGACAGCATCGATTTGCGCACGCACCAGCTCCGGCGAGATTGCTTCCCATCTGCTCACGCCGCGGGTGTTCTGCGCGGTGACGGCCGTGATCGCGGACGTCCCGAAGACGTCGAATCGCTGAAACGTCTTGAGGTCCGCCTGAATTCCAGCGCCGCCGCCGGAATCGGAGCCCGCAATGGTGAGCGCGATACGCATAAAGAAAAGATGCGCCGTGATTCCTCACGGCACATCGGTTATCTACTGAATCTTCGCGACCTTCGTGTCGCCAACTACTGCACCTGGCGCGGAGGCGGCGAAGGCGGCAGCGACATTATTCTCGCCTTGAACGCGTGATAGTTCCGCGTATCTGCACCAAGCTGCGCGAGCGTCGCAGGCGGGATCTGGTTGATCTGGACCTGGATCGCCGCAATGCGGTCTTCCGCGAGCGGGTGAGTGAGGAACCACGCCTCCACTCCGGCCGGGCGTGACTTGCGCTCCTCGAGCAGCTTCCGGAACATTGTCACCATTCCAACGGGACTGATCCCGGCGCGGACAACGTTCTTGAATCCTTCCTGATCCGCTTCCGCCTCGTCCTGCCTGCTGAAGCGCGCGAACAGCGCGCCTCCCGCAATGTTGATCGCAGCTCCGGCTGCCTGGCTGTTGCAGACACTCGTCAGCACGCAGGCCAGCGTCACGCCGATGTTGGCGCCCTGCGCTTTCTCCATCTGCTTGACGGTATGGCGACGCACGACGTGTCCGATTTCGTGGCCCAGGACGCCCGCAAGCTCGTCCATCTGGTCGGTGCGCTCGATGAGGCCGCGATTGACGTATACGAAGCCTCCGGGGACTGCAAACGCGTTGACATCCTTGGCGTCGACGATGAAGAAATGCCAGTCGAGATCGCGCCGGCCGGTGAGCTTGGCAATAGAATCACCGAGAATGTTTACATACCGATTCAGCTCCGGATCCTGGACGATCGGTAGTTGCGCGTTGATCTGTTGCGCATATTCCTGTCCCATCTGCACTTCCTGCTGTTGCGAGATGCCGCACCCGACCAGCGAGCCGGCCATCGCAATGCCTATGAGAATTCGCTTCATTGATACTCCGACTATGAGTTTGCAAAAGAGACGCGGAGGCAAGTCCTATTCCAGCTGAGCCACTCGCACCAGACGCGTGAAGCTACTTACTCTTGCCCGCGATCTGGGGCGCAGAAAGGCGCGCGAGAAGCAATCGCTTTTCGTAGCCGAAGGCGTACGATCGGTCGAAGAGCTCGTCCGCTCGGGCCTGACAATCCGTGGAGCACTGGTTGCCCCACAACTTGCCACGGCTCCCCGGGGCCAGGCTCTCCGCAAATCCCTCGACGACTCCGGCATCGAAGTGGCCGAAGTCTCCGAAAAGGACTTTCGCTCCGCGGCCGAGACTGAGTCGCCTCAGGGTGTCATCGCGATCGGTGAAATCCCTACGCGCTCACTTGATACACTGGAGATCGCCGCGGTGTGCCGTCTGCTTCTCCTGGATGGCGTTCAGGACCCCGGCAACGTCGGTACCATCCTCCGCACCGCGGCCGCGCTCGGCGCAACGGCGACGATAGCTTTGCCGGGAACCGTCGATCTGTGGAATCCGAAAGTGATTCGCAGCTCGATGGGCGCGCAGTTCCGGCACCCGGCCTTTCACGCGACGCAGGATGACGTGCTCATGTTCCTCGATCGCAGCAAAATCGTCCTCTGGGCAGCGGATGCGGGCGGAAACGCGCTCGATAGGGCCGGAGCGCCCCCGCGGCTGGCGATTGCCGTCGGAAACGAGGGTTCCGGCCTGTCTGAAGCGATCCGCGCGAAAGCGCAACGAACGGTCTCACTCCCAATTTCCGCCGGCGTCGAATCACTCAACGTCGCGGTTGCCGCTGGGATAATTCTCTACGAGCTTCGCTGATGGTCGAAATTCTGGAAGGCTTATACGCATTCATCGTCGGAGCCGTGATCGGCTCCTTTCTCAACGTTTGCATAGGGCGATGGCCGGAAGGCCTGTCAGTCGTAAAGCCGAGGTCGCGGTGCCCGAAATGCGGACACCAGATCAAGGCGAGCGAAAACATTCCAATTCTCAGCTGGCTCATGCTTCGCGGCCGCTGCAGCAATTGTCAGGAGCGCATCTCGATCCAGTATCCGATCGTTGAGCTGTTGGTCGGATTGCTCTGGCTCGCTTCATATCTCCAGTTCGGCATGTCGTTCACCGCGTTTCGAGTGGCCGTCTTTGCGACCGTCCTGCTGGGAATCGCGATAACCGACGCGAAACACTTTCTCATCCCCGACGGATTCACGGTTTTCGGTTTGTTCTTCGTCCTGCTGACTTCGTTTGTCGCGCTTTACCTTCGGGAAGGGCCACCCTTCGCCGGGCCGTGGGACGCAATCCTCGGAATGTGCGTAGGAGCCGGCGCGATCTCGATCGTTGGATGGCTCGGCGAAGTCTGGCTGAAGCGTCCGGCGATGGGATTCGGCGACGTGACGTTGATGGCGGTCGTCGGAGCGGCTGTCGGTCCGTCACGCGCACTGCTCACAATCTTCATTGGCGCCGTCATCGCCCCGATCATTCTCCTCGGCATCGTGTATCCGTTGTCAGCGCGCGGACTCGCTGACGATGGCGGACAGACGGAGCTTCCCTTCGACGTGACCGGAGGATGGCGCAGGCGCGAGCTCCCATTCGGCGTCTTTCTTGCGCCCGCGGCTCTGATCGCATTGCTTTTCGGGGACGCGATCATCGCGTGGTACATTGGAGTCTCCGGCCTCTGAGCGGTTGCGCCAGGTCCTGTCCTTCTTCCACTGTTGAATGAGTGTTGAGATGAAGCGAAGTCTCGTTCTTGCCTGCGGCGCACTCGTCACCCTCGTCACTGCATGCGAGAGCCAGAAGCCCAAGTACGAAGGTCCGTACGCGAAAGAAGTCGCGGAAGCGATTCCGATGATCGAGCGCGCGGTTGGACTCAAGTTCAAGACGCCGCCAAAACTCGAGACGCGCTCAAAAGAGCAGGTTCGCCAGTTCGTCACTAAGCAGTTCACTGATTCAGTGGCCGCGCACGACATCGCAGGCCAGGAAGCGGCGTACAAACGGCTTGGGATGATCCCGGACACGCTGAACCTGCAGGCGTTTCTCACCGGGTTGCTCGAGGAGCAGATCGTCGGCTATTACGATCCGCACACCAAGGTGCTCTACGTCGTCGACGGCTCACCAAAGGACATGGCGACGCTGACGATCACTCACGAGCTCGTCCACGCGCTGCAGGATCAGTACGTCAGTCTCGACTCGGTGCAGAAGGTCCGCGACGACAACGACCGGTTGGCGGCCGCGCAAGCAGTGTTCGAGGGACAGGCCGTTTACGAGCAGATATCGATCATGCTCGGGGGGTCCAACATCGCAATCAATCTCCCGGGCGGTTGGGACCGCATCAGAGAGATGATTCGCGAGAACCAGGCGTCGATGCCGATTTTCGCGGCGGCGCCGAAGGTGATTCAGGAGACGCTGATCTTCCCGTACCTTAGTGGGGCCGAGTTCTATCGCAACTATAAAGAACGCAAGCCGGGGTCCGTTATCTACAACGACCTGCCGGTATCCACCGAGCAGATAGTTCACCCCGCTGCGTTCTTCGTGAACCGCGACAATCCAACCAGAGTCACACTCGGCGCGATCAACAACGCGACGAAGGTATACGAGAACGACCTCGGTGAGTTCGAGACGCGGCTGTTCCTGTTTCAGCACCTGAACGACCAGAACGAGGCGGTGCGCGGCGCTGCGGGCTGGGACGGAGATCGCTACGCGGTCGTGAACCCGCCGCAGGGGCAGGGAATCGTCTGGCTCACGGTCTGGGATTCGCCGGTCGAAGCAGGCGAGTTCTTTCACATCGCCGGCCAGGCAGTTGAAGCGCGCTTTTCGACGAAAGCGGCCAGCGGCTCGACGGATCTCGTCAAGAAATATTCAGCCGCGGGAAGGACGCTCCAGGTTTCGACGCAGGAGATACAGGGACGCCCGGTCGTTATCTACGTCGACGTTCCAGCCGGGGCTAATCCGAACATCATTAACCCAGCGCAGGTAACTCTCAAGGAGTAGCGCCCAGGAAGCCATCAGCGGGCAGCTGGTAGTTTTCCGTTACCTGCTCCACAGGCCGAGCAGCTTTTGCAGTCCGAACGTGCAGACGCCGATCAGTCCGCCGAGCACGTAGCCCGTGACGATGATCAGATTCAGCTCGTTCTGGATGACGTTGCGCAGAATCTCCTCGACGCGCTCGACGCTGAACGCCATCACCTTGCGCTCGACCATCGCCTGAACGTCGAGTTTCTTGATCAGCTCAGGTAACTGATCGTGCACCCACTCCCAGATCACCGGTGCCGCCTGTGCGGCGAGCCGGCGCGGCGCATCGGGATCTTTTTTCGCTTCGACATCGCCGAGGATATCGGAGATCGGCTGCTGTAAATACGTGAGGATCGCATCGTGTATCGCCTTCGAGATCTCTTCCCTGATCTCGGGCTCCTCGAGCAAGCCCACCACCTGCTCGACTCCATCGTTCTCGATCGCGTCGAGCACCGAGTCGAACTTTTTCTCGGTCATCATCAGCTTCGCGAACACGCGCTCGTGAAAGCGCATGTCGTCGACAAAGCGGTTGAACATTGCGTGCAATGCCGTGCGGAGCTTGACGCGCGTCGTCGGCTGTCCCAGGAACGAGCCGAGCTTCGTCATTGCAACCGGCAGGTAGGACGTCAGCGCCCCCTCGAGCGCCGTCACCACCGCCGGGGGAACCTTGTCGATGAGCGGCTCGCGCGACGTGAGAATCGTCGTGATGACATCCTCGATGCGCGACTGGAACGCCGCGAGAAGCTCGGGGCGGGCAAGCTCCTTCTGGAGATCTCCGGGCGTCAGCAGCCGCTCGCCGACGGTGCGGCCGAGGCTCTTCGCGAGACGCGCCTGATTCTTTGGAATCGCGCCCTGAAATCCGAAGCGCTTCTTCCTGGGGTTGAACAGCATCCACACCGCTACGGTGTCGGAGAGTCCCCCCGCCAACGTTCCGACAAAGACGTGGATGCCGAACTGGACCCAGGTATTCTCGAGATTCACCTACTTCGCGATTGCTCCTGCCGGCTCTGACCGGTTGATCGACGCGGTGCCCGAATCGCCGACCGCGTTCTTGGCCGGAACATCGCCGTGCGGCTCGGCGGCGTCAGCGAGGGTGCCCGGCGGCTTGGGAAGAAGCGCGAGATGGATGATGTCGTCCATCGTCGAAACGAACGTAAACGTCATGCTGTTCACGACTTCGTCGGGGATTCCGCGCAGATCCTTTTCGTTCGACTTGGGAAGAATCACCTGCCTGAGTCCCGCGCGATACGCGGCCATCACCTTCTCCTTCACTCCGCCTATCTCGAGGACTTTGCCACGGAGGGTCATCTCGCCGGTGAGCGCGATGTCGCGACGCACCGGCCGCCGGCTCAGCACGCTCGCGATCGCGAGCGTCACCGCGGCTCCCGCACTCGGGCCATCCTTCGGAATCGCGCCAGCTGGAAAGTGCACGTGCAGATCGACTTCCTTGAACTCGACGTCTTCGACGCCGAGCGTGTGGGCGCGAGAGCGGACGTAGGAATACGCGGCGTCGACGGATTCGCGCATCACATCTCCGAGCTGCCCGGTGACGGTGAGACGCCCTGTGCCAGGCATTCTGAGAGCTTCGATGACCATGAGATCTCCGCCGGTCGCCGTCCACGCCATGCCGGTGACAGCGCCGATCTCAGGCTCCTGCTCCGCGTCCTCGAGAGTATAAGTCGGGTTTCCGAGGATGTCCGTCACCATCGCATTGTCCACGACCCAAGCGCCTTCTTCACCATCGGCTTTCTTTCGCGCCCGCTTCCGCATCAGCGCCGCGATGTTGCGCTCGAAGTTGCGAAGCCCGGCCTCTCGCGAATAGCGGTTGGAGACGAAGCCAAGCACTTCGTCGGTGAACTGCATGTCCTTGTCGGTGATGCCGTGCTCTTCCAGCAGCCGCGGGAGCATGTAGCGCCACGCGATCTCGACTTTCTCCTCTACCGTGTAGCCGAGCACGCGAATGACTTCCATGCGGTCGCGGAGCGGCGCCGGAATGTCGTAGAGATTGTTCGCGGTGCAGATGAAGAGGATGCTCGAGAGGTCGAA
>JBBQAV010000080.1:0-12790 GCA_038316775.1 Gemmatimonadales bacterium
CCGCTTCCGCTTTGAACTCGGTACTGAATTCACGCCGCTCGCGCCGTCCCGCTGATCCTGCCTTCCTGTTGGCTTTCATGAACCACCTCCACCCCAAAATTAGGGCGAGTGAGGCGTCCACGAAATCGGGTCAACTCCATATTGAGGCCTGCTCCGATGGCGCCTTTCAATGTCACGGCCACCTGCGTGCTGTTGAAATCGCCGTCGAAAATGTAAATGGGACGTTCGATGTATGTCGTCGACACAAAATCAGCCACTGTCGCGATCTGAGTACCGCCGAACTTGACGGTCGCGGTGGTTAGACTTCCGCCAACCCGACGCAGTCGAACCGTGTATGCGTTCCGGTTCACCTGCCAAAGCGGATTCCCCGCAGTGTCGCTGATCGGCCCAGGCTGAATCGGGACCGAAAAGGACTCGACAAAGTTCTCGTCCTTGTTGGACTTCGTGGTGACGAATTGCCTGGGGCCGAAAAATACGGCCGTATCAGGAGCTGATCCCGCGACAAGGAACGAAGCGCCGAAACGCGTCGCTAAGCCGCCGGCTATGCCGTTGAAGTGTGCCGCAAGAACGAGAGCGACGATGAAGGAAAAACCCGTTGCAACCGAGGTGCGCAGGGAGGGCCGTTTGCGACTGGCGGTCAAGGCTGCCCACAAGATCATCCGAGCCTGCGACAATACGTTTCTCACCAGGTATTCTCCGGGTTGACTTCGGTAGGATTTTCGGGAATGCGGAGACAAGGAACGCCAGCGCCGGCAGCAGCTTGTGTTCGCTCCCGATCGGGCGCACGCTGCCACAGCGATCCGTGGACGTCACGTAGCGGGCTATCGGCAGACATCTCTTGGGTGCCAATCGGAACCATGAGCGTTGCAGGAATGCTCTTCCGTTTCCGATCGCGAGGTACTATCCGGTATACGCGATTCAGCGTAAAGGGCTGTTTCGTATCATTCGATGTCGATTTCGTATCACCTCATCCATTGGATCAGAAATAGATTCAGTTCTCCCTGAAATCGTCTCGCCGACGATTGAGACATGGCTAACTCCAGTTTCTCAATTGAGTTAGCGGCTCGGAATCAGAAACGCACTTGACGCATTCTGACGCATCTGATGCATCCTGACGCATTGCTGACGGTCGGATCCCGCCAAGAGGCTCACCTCGCGACAGAGCTTTTTGCATCTTACCAGCATGCTTCTACGCACACTGTTCATTTCATTTTCGCTGTCCATTACGATCGACGGCCTTGGGAACGCGCAGATCCCGCCGGCGACTTCGCCACCAACGGCGCTCGCTGCACAAACCACCGCGTCCGTGGAACCGGGATCCAATCTCACCGTCTACCTCCTCACATTCGGCTGGGGTGACATCGTGTGGGAGCGGTTCGGGCACAACGCGATCTGGATCAAGGACCGCGCGCGCGGCACGGACATCACCTACAACTGGGGGATGTTCGACTTCAACCAGCCGAACTTCGTCTGGCGGTTCGTGACCGGAGACACACGCTACTGGATGGACACGATCTCTCTCGATCCGATGCTCCAGGCATACCGGCAGCGCAACAGATCCGTGTTGTCGCAAGAGCTCAATCTCTCGGCCGCACAGCGGCTCAGGCTGCAGCAGTTCGTCGAGAACAACGCGCTCCCGGAGAACAAGTTCTACCGCTACGACTATTACCGGGACAACTGCTCGACACGCCTCCGCGACGCAATCGATCACGCGGTTGGAGGACAGCTCCAGACGGGCACGGTCACACGGATGACGTCGGGGACATACCGCTCGCACACGCAGCGCCTCATGACGGGCGATATCCCTCTGTATACCGGCGTCACCGTCGCCCTCGGGCAGCCAGCCGACAAACCGCTCTCTGTTTGGGAGGAGATGTTCCTTCCGGTTCGGATGGCGAACGACCTGCGAACCGTCACCGTCTCCGACAGTACGGGCGCGAAGATTCCGTTAGTGCGATCCGAGATGGCAATGTTCACGGCCGGCCGGCCGCCCGAGCCTGCCGAACCGCCGCAATATCTCCCGCTCTACGTCACCATTGGGCTGGTGTACGCGGGACTCCTTCTCATTCTCGTGAGAAGTGCGGAAGGCGGACACCGCTTCGCCCTGTTCGGGGCGACGGCACTCGCCACTCTGTGGAGTCTCATCTCGGGCCTGTGCGGCCTCGCGCTCATCTTCGCCTGGTTTTTCACCAAGCATTACTTCATGGGCAGGAATGAGAATCTGATGCACTTCGATCCCCTCTCGATCGCGATGGTCGTCTTGATTCCGCTTTCCATCTATGGTCTGCGCGGGGTTTCCAAAGCGATGAAGCTCGCGGGATGGATCGCGGCGATCTGCCTGTTCGGATTCGTGGCGCAAGGGATTCCGTTCTTCGATCAGAAGAACGCGGAGATCATCGCGCTCGCGCTGCCGATGAATCTTGCAGTGTGGTGGACGGTTTACCGCCTCACCGCCTACAGACGGACTTCCTTGCCCTCTTCAGCCGCCTTGTAGATGGCTTCCATCAGCCTGATCACCGTCAGCTGATCATCGGGCGCCTCGTAGGGCGTCGTCTCATTGACGACGGCGATGAAGTGCGCCAGCTCCGCCCGATACGATTGCAGGAATACGCTCTCCCGCGCCGCGGCACCGCTCGGCGACACGTCGGTCGGTTTGCCGTTCAGCATCTTCACGACGCGCAATGGGGCCAGACGCGCGCTTCCGCGTCCGGTCAGAGCCTCGAACCACCAGCGCTCCTCCTGCCCGACGTACGTCCACGACACGTCGAAGCTGAAGCTCAGGCCGCCAACACATTCGACGTGGACGATCATCGAGTCTTCGACGGCGCCGGCACCGCGCGCGCGATCCATGTGAGCGGTCACGCGTACGGGCTCCGGGAAATCGGCGACCCAAAGCGCGAGGTCCACGAGTGGATAGCCGTGCTCGAAGAACGCGCCGCCCCCCGCCTCTGGTCGCCTGAATCGCCACCCGGTGCGACTGCTCGCGAACTGATACTGCCCTGCGCGCACGCCGATCAGGCGGCCCAGTTCCCCGCCCTGAAGAAAGCGATAGAGCTGTTGCACGTCGCTGCGGAAACGGTGGTTATTTCCGACGACTACTTTCCGGCCTGATGCCTTCGCGGCGGCGAGAATTCGCTCTACACCGCGAGACGTGAGAGACAACGGACGCTCGCACAACACGTCGACTTTCGACTTCAGCGCGCGCAGCACGTGCGGCTCGTGAAGGTGATTCGGCGTCGCGATGACGACCGCATCGACCTCGTCGAGCTCCAGCAGATCTTCTATGTCCGTGAACACATCGGGAATCGCCAGCCGCTCGGCGATCGCGCTCGCTTTCGGCCCGTCGTTGTCGCAGAGCGCGACGAGCTGCGCGCCCTTGAGCTTGGACAGGACGGGAAGGTGCGCGAGCTGAGCGATCGCGCCCGCGCCGACGAGACCGATGCGGACCGTGTCCTTGCCCGACTTTGTTTCTTTGCCGCTAACCGGCGATTCGGCCAATCGTCGTCCCCGGATAATAGGTCTCTAGAATCGTACGATAATTCTGCCCTGCGCGCGCGCGACCGATGGCGCCCCACTGACACATGCCTATTCCGTGGCCGTAACCACGGCCGGTCAGAGTGAGACTCGAAACCTCATCACCGGTCTTCGATGCCGTAAGACTAAAGTAAGTGCTGTTGAGAATCGCGCCTTTCGGATCTCTCAAGACGAAGCGGATATCGTTTCCGCGGAGAGTGTAGTTACCGCTTTCAGTCTGCACTGCAAGCGCGGCCATTCTGCCCGACGGTGTTCTCCCCTGCTCTCTTATGTCGGTGACTTTGCCGAGGTTTGACTTGGGCGCCTTGGTATAGTTGGCGAGGTATTTCTCCAGCACCGCGCGAAGGCCCGCCGCGTCATAGCTTTGCGTCCAGCTGAACCTGGGCGATGGATCGCAATAGTAATGGTCCGATCCCGGAATCTTGTCGCTCACAGGACGTAGATACGGTTGGTCCGGCTGGTCGTACCAGACTTCGCTGACTCCAGCCGTACTCCCACCACATGTCGAGCTATATGGCGTCGTGATCGGCTGGCCATTGTAAAGCACGATGACATCCGACGTCGTCATGATCGCGCTATCCGACTGTGGCTTCTCGGCGTCCACACCGCCGTAGACCTGATCCTGGACCGTCGCGTACATGTCAAAGGCGCGCGTAATCGTGAGATGCTTATACGCGTAAGTACGCGCCGCCACTGCCTGAGCCTCCACCGCTGCGAATTCTGCCGGCGTCCGCGTTCCGATCTCAAGGGGAACGACCCCTCTCAAATAGGAGTCCATCGAAAGGCGGTTGACGACCATCGGGCCTGAATCAGTTGCGCTGATCAGGAACTCGCCCCGATAGCGTTTGCCGTTCCACGTCAGGTAGGAGTTCGTGAAGGGGCGTGCGACAACCGAGCCATTGCTCAATCCGATCGCCGAGAGACTTATCTCCTGGCCTGACTGAAATCTCCCGATCGGGGAGCCACTTCCAAGATTAAAGAGTACCCACTCTCCAGTCGCGCCAATGCGGACATCGGGCACGCTCGCGGCAAGAAGGATCCGCACCCGCTGGATCGCACCACTTTTATAGATGCCGCGCACGACTGGGACATTCTCAGTCCCGCCGCCGCGAGGCGTAGAAAGCGAGACGCATGCGGCAACGCCGAGCAGCGCAGACACGGCAACGCCGGCCGGCGATCGAAGGCGCCGATATCTGTTAGCCAATTGCCTGCTCCATTGCATCTCTCATCCTCGATAACGCGGTTTCGACCTCGCCGTCCCCATGGGCCGCCGACATGAAGCACGCCTCGAATGGTGATGGCGCCAGATAAACTCCCCGCTCCAGAGCCGCGTGAAAGAAACGCTTAAAGAACTCCACGTCGGACGCCTTGGCGTCGCTGAAATTACGTACCGGCGCAGAGCTGAAAAAGAATCCCCACATTGACCCCGCGTATCCGCTCGTAAACGGAACCTCGAGATCATCCGCAATCTTTTGCAAACCTTCGACCAGCGCGGCGGTGCGCTTCTCGATCTTTGCGTGAAGAGCCGGCTTGAGCGTCGACAGCGTCGCAATTCCGGCAGCCATCGCCAGCGGATTTCCGGATAACGTGCCCGCCTGATACACGGGCCCCGACGGTGCGACGCGCTCCATGATGTCTCGACGCCCGCCATAAAGCGCGACCGGCAGTCCGCCACCGATGACCTTGCCGAGGGTGGTGAGATCTGCCGTGACGCCAAAGCGCTCGCGTGCTCCGCCTGGTGCGATTCTGAACCCAGTCATTACTTCGTCGAAGATGAGGAGCGCGCCGGCGCTGTCGGCCAACGCTCGCAGTCCTTCGAGGAAGCCCTTCTCGGGAGGAATGAAACCGGAGTTCCCAACGATCGGCTCAACGATGATCGCGGCGACACCGCGCTTGTTCCTGACGACGATATCTGTCGCGGCGTCGAGATCGTTGAACGGCGCCGTCATCGTCAGTGCGGCGACCTCCGCCGGCACTCCGGGTGAATCGGGTAAGCCGAGTGTGGCGACACCGGATCCGGCGCGCACGAGAAATGGGTCCGCGTGACCGTGATAACACCCTTCGAACTTCAGAATTGCATCGCGCCCCGTGAACGCCCGAGCGAGTCGCACAGCGCTCATCGTTGCTTCTGTTCCGCTCGAGACGAAGCGCATCATCTCGATGTGCGGCATCCGCGCGCGAATGATCTCGCCCAGCTCGATCTCGAGTACGGTCGGCATTCCGAAGCTCGTACCGTTTGCCATCGTGCGCTCTAGCGCTTGCAGGACAATCGGCGACGCGTGGCCGAGCACGAGCGGGCCCCACGAGAGTACAAAGTCGATGTACTCCTTGCCGTCGGCGTCCCAGATGCGCGGGCCTTCGCCTCGTGCCGCGACTACCGGTTCTCCGCCAACGCCGCGAAAAGCGCGAACGGGAGAATTGACGCCTCCCGGAAACAGCTCCCGTGCGCGCGCCATTATCTCGGAGGACGTGATTCCGCCCTGTGGATCCACGACGAACGGCGAGCGCATCTAGCGCCCGTAACTTCCGATTGTCTGCGCTACCGGCAGCTCGCGCGAAATCCGACGCGGCTCCACAACAATCGCCGGAATCGCGACGCGAATCACAGACGCCTGGAAATCGTAGTCGTCCACGACCTCCTCGACAGCCACCTCGGCGAACGTGCCTGGCGCGAGCGCTTCATCGATCTGGGTGACGCCATCGATGTCGTCCGCTTGCCAGGGGAGACGAGCTTGCGATGTCCCGGTCTCTGGGTTGCTCCGATCGACCAGCGCCATCGCGCTCCGACCCACACGGGATTCGTAACGCTCAGCGGTGATCGAGCGCTGCAACTCCGTCAGCTTCTCGAGTCTCTCGCGCTTGACGGTCTCGTGGACATCGTCGACGTACTCCGCGGCGCGCGTTCCTTCCTGCGGGGAATACGTGAATGCACCGACGCGCTCGAACTGGATCTCCTCGAGAAACTCGAGCAGCTCGTTGAACTGCTCCTCTGTCTCGCCGGGAAACCCAACGATGCAAGTCGTTCGAATTGCGACATCCGGAACTGCGTCGCGGAATTTCTTCACTCGGTCGCGGATCGTGCGCTTTCTCTCCGGCCGTCGCATGCGCGCCAGAACCGGATCCGACCCGTGCTGGATCGGCATGTCGAGGTACGGAAGAATCCTCGGCTCACGCGCGACGACTTCCAGCAACCTGTCGGTGATGCCGGCCGAGTAGAGGTAGAGCATCCGGATCCACGGGATCGACGTCTCGGCGACGAGCGCCTCGAGCAGCTCCGGAAGCTTCTTTCCATCACGAGTATCGCGGCCGTAGTGCGCGAGATCCTGCGCGACGAGATTGATCTCACGCGCGCCCTGGAGCTCCAGGAGCTGCGCCTCGCGCACGACCTCGTCGAAAGCGAAGGAGCGGTGCTTGCCGCGCATCAACGGAATCGCACAGAACGCGCATCCGTGATCGCAGCCTTCGCTGATCTTCATGTAGCGGACGTGCGGAAGATCACCCGTGTACAGCCGCACGCCCGGGTGAAGCTCCTCGCTCGCCGCGCCGAGGAGCCCGCGCTCGCTCAGCTCGGGCACGAGCCGCTGCATCTCGGAGGAGCCGAGGAAGAGATCGACTTCGGGTAGGGCGTCGATGAGCTCGTCCTTGTGGCGCTCGATCATGCAGCCGACAGCGACCACGGCCTGGCAGCGGCCGTCGGTCTTGAACCGCGCGGCTTCGACCATTGCGTCGATCGATTCCTTCTTGGCGGCGTCGATGAACCCGCAGGTGTTGACGATTATCAGCTCGGCATCCGAGAGATCCGCCGTGTACTCTGCGGAATAGTCAGAGAGCTGCGCGAGATAGCGCTCGCTGTCGACGGTGTTCTTGTCGCAGCCGAGCGTGATGACGCCGACTTTCACTTGATCGGGCGGGAAAAACCTGCGGTGGACGCGAGCACGGTCAGCGGTAGTTGCCGAATTTGAGCTCGACGCCGAAGTCCTGTTTGCGGAGGAGGGCCATCGCTTCCTGCAGATCGTCGCGCGAGGGCGAAGTAATGCGCACCTGGTCGCCCTGAATCGCGGCTTGAACTTTTTTCAATTTGGCTTCCTTGATGGCGGCCGCGACTTTCTTCGCGGTGTCGCCGTCGAGCGCCATCTTGAGAGCGATGTCGCGTTTGACCGTGTCGCCACCGGCCGGCTTGATCTCACCGGGATCGAGATTCTTAACGGGAACGCTGCGCTTGATCAGCTTCGTCTGAAGCACATCCCAAAGCGCTTCCATCTTGTAGTCGTTCTCGGCGGTGAGGGCGATCTTGCCCTCGGTGCGATTGAGCTCGATGGTCGCTACGGTTCCCTTGAAGTCGTAGCGCTGGGCGATCTCCTTCTGCGCCTGGTTGACGGCGTTGTCGACTTCCTGGAGGTCTACGCCGGTCGTGACGTCGAATGATGCTTGCTGTGGCATGCGTGCAATCTAAGCGCCATCGCCCGGAATCGTTCGCACCGCGGGCGCACGAGGGGCGATTATCTGCAAGCCGGGTCAGGCAACCCTCGGTGACTATGACGCGGCAGGCGTCGTGCGCGAGCGCGATGACTCCGAGAAATCCCACTACCAGCGTGGCTGGCTCAAGACCAAACGCGAACGCAGATCCCGCTACCGGTAATCGAGGCGCTCGAGCTTCGATCTCAATGAGAGTTGAGCTGGATCGAGAGTGCTCATCGTTCTCGGCGGCGCGTTGGTAACGTCGACGATTGCGTGCGGCCCCATGGGCGAAATGTAGTTGCGTGGGAAAAAAGGTCGTTGCAGCGTGCGCTCGCAACGCGAAAAGCACGATTCGCCGAGAGGTCAGATAAAACCTCTTGACATCCCTAAAATCGATTCATATGTTTGCCGGTCTTTTCGCCGACGGCTCTCCGCTAGCGGAACTACTGCAGAGCTTCGTACATTCTCGCCACACCCGCCGCCACCTCCCATTGAGTCGAGGAACGCCTATGCACCGCCGGATTTCTGTTGTTCCGTTGTTCGCCGCGATCGCCATCACGGCCTGCTCCACCGATGTTGCAGTCGCACCGATGAAGGCACCCATGTCTGTAAATCTGTCGGTGGGTGCGGGTGAGAAATCGGGGTCTTACATCGTGCTGAGAAATGGAAGCGGCGATTCGAAAGATTTTGCGCTTCGTGTCCAGGCGCTCGGGGGATCGGTCGATTCCTATCATGAGGGAGCGGGTCTCGCTGTCGTCTCTGGATTAAGTGAATCCGCCGCTGCGGATCTCGCGTCAAGTGGCGTGGGCGATGTGCAGCCGGACTTCCAGGCTTCACCCGAGGATCCGACTTTGACGGCTCAGACCGACGCGACCGAACTCGGAACTCCAGCGATCGAGAGCCAGCTGAACCCCGCCACCGCGTCACGCTACGTGTGGCAGTGGAACATGCGCCTCATCAACGCCCGAGCCGCATGGACGGCTGGGAAGCTCGGCAGCTCCAACGTCACCGTCGCGATTCTGGACACAGGACTCGACTACGACGCGCCTGACCTTAATGGTCTCGTGGACCTGTCGCGGTCAAAATCATACATGAATCATTTCGTGGGCGTAGCCGATAATCCGACCACGCCTGCGGATGAATACACTCCCCTGGTTCCCTCCGATGATGAGATCACAACGAACTATTTCCCGAGCCGGAACAAGATCAACGACTACAACGGCCACGGGACGAACGTTGCGACACAGGTAAGCAGCAAAGCAGCCGCGCTGGCGGGCGTCACTTCGAAGACAACGCTCATCGGCGTCAAGGTCCTCGGCGCTAATGGCTACGGATCCTTTAGCGATATCCTGAACGGCGTCCTATGGGCGGCAGATCACGGCGCCGATGTGGCGAACATGAGTCTGGGTGGTGGTTTCTCCAAGGCAGGAAACGGACAGGCCCTCGGCTTTATCAACCGGGTTTTCAATTACGCAAAAATGAAGGGGATGGTCATCGTTGTAGCCGCGGGTAACTCGGGTATCGACCTCCATTACAACGGAAACGGTTTCTCCACATACTGCGATGCTCCGCATGTAATCTGCGTTTCCTCGGTCGGGCCGAGACTGGCCACCAGCGATCCCAACGAGGCGGCCTTCTATACGAACTTCGGGAAAAACAACGTCGACGTTGCAGCGCCCGGCGGAAATGCTGACGCCGCGAACGGATTCACGCGGTCGCGCTGGCCGTGGAGCGCGCCTGCTCCGGCACCTTTTACTGGCAACGACATCGCGTCGTGGGTTTGGTCATTTTGCGCCAAGCAAAGACTCATAATCCAGAAGGCCGCTGATGGCGTGCACGGTAACTTGTTGCTCACGGCTTGCAGCACCGGAAACCGTCTCTCGGGATTCATCGGCACCAGCCAGGCTTCTCCGCACGTTGCCGGCCTCGCAGCCCTTCTCATTGCCGAGAACGGAAAGGGGAATCCGGCCAGGGTCAAGCAGTTGATCCAGCAGTCGGGCGTCACAATCGATAAGTCGCTTGGACGCGGCCGAATCGACGTCAAGAACGCGTTGGGGCTCTAGAGGACCTTTGCGCAAATAGATGGAGGGCCGGATTCGAGAGAGTTCGGCCCTTCTTTGTGCATTTATGCTTGGCTTACTCGGGAACGTAAAGGTTTCGCAAAGCCGGGTCGACGGCGACGAATCTTCGATGACAGCGAATGATTTCATAAACACGTTTGCCGTTCCATCGCCTTCCTTCCCGCCTCAGAGAATCACTCCCGCCTTCATAGATCGTACGACACCGTCGCCACATTTTTTTACACGACTGGCCATGCGTAATCGGATTCGAGTAGTCGCGCTCCTCGCCGCGGGAGCTCTCGCGGCTTGTGCTGAGAACCCCGTCGACTCACCGCAGACCCTCAAAGCGGCGTTTGGTCCCAAGAGCGTGCAGGCTACCACCGCTCCTGCGCCGCTGACGCTGATCGACCCCGAGGTTTATAAACCTTTCCAACTTTTCGGACCCGTTGACCAGGCCGGTTACGTGTCCAATGACGCGACGGCGGACATGGGAAACGATAGACCGGTGCACATCAAATACTGGGGTGGCCGCCTGATCCTTCAGCAGAAAGTCGCCGCCGTCTACTACGGGAAGAACCCATTTACACCAACGGTCCCACCGTGGGTACGACTGGAACGGCCACCGCGGACGGTTCGCTCGTCGGGTTTTATCTCCGCAATATGGGCGGGTCGCCGCGCTGGAACGTGAACACGCTGTACTCAGAGACAGTGGACAATGTCGACAGCTTCGTCCAGAACACGATGAACTACGTTGGATTCTGGGCTCCCGCTGGTCCGTCATCGGGGGCAACGGTGACGGGAAATCAGATGGTGAACCTGATCGAGACCGGCTTCAACAGTGGAAAGCTCACCTACGATCCGAGCACGCTCTACATAATCTTCACCGGTCCGGAAGTGAATCTGGGTGGCGGCTTCTCGAGCTCCAACTTCCAGTACTGCGCGTTTCACTCGGCCTACATCCGCGACAACGGCCAGATCGTACAGATATCAGCCATGCCGTATGATGCCGATTTCACTCCAGCACACCCATCCGCCGGCAACTTCATCTGCGTCCCGCAAAATGGAGCTCCGAACGGAGACGTGGGCGCCGATGGAATTGTCAGCGCGCTCCAGCATGAGACCGAGGAGACGACGACCGACCCGTACATCAATGGATTCCTCGGCTGGTACGACATTCGTGGGTTCGAGACATCGGACAAGTGCGCATACATCTACGGACCAGTGTTCGCAAACTCAAAGGGTTTCTACAATTTGACGATCGGTGGAAAGCCGTTCCTGGTGCAGGGTCAGTGGGATAACGGCAGTCCGGAGCGATGCGTCACGAGCCTTTAGCGGGCAGTTCTGCGGAATGATCTGTTGATTCCGCCAACCGCTGAGAAGAAACGAAGAAGGCCGGATTCGAAAGAATCCGGCCTTTCTTTAAATGTGAGCAACCGTTGTTCGCTCACCGCTATCAGAATCGAAATCCAACCGAAAACGGCCACAGGAAAAAGTCGTTCGACGGCTGCCCCTTGGGCGTGTCACGGTAGATATAGTGCACCCTCATCTCGGCGAGCACCGGGACGGGGCCCAACTTGAAGTCGGCCCCTATTCCCCCGCTCCATCCGAATTGAGTGTTGCGCATCTCGAACGTTGATGTCGGATCCAAGCACAGATCTGCAGGCTGACAGTTTGAATAGTGCGTTGCGATCCGGCGCGAGCGATAAGCGCCAAGGCCCGTGATCAGGTAGGGAACCCCATCATCCGTTGCAAGTCGCGATATGTGATACGTCGCGCTCAAAACTCCGATCCCAACATTCCGCCGCTCCGCCTGGTAGCAGTTCACGCCGTCCAGGACCATGCACCGATACAATGGCTGCTGCTCATACCGATGGCTGGAGCCTTCCAGCTTCAACCCGAACCCATGTCCGAGCGCGTATTCGACGCCAGCCTGCCCCTGAATACCGGGCGCGTCGCCCGCGCGAAATGAACGCGTGGGCCCGGCTGATACCGAAAATGTGTACGGCCGAGGCGGACTGGTCGGGGTCTGGGCAGTCGCCGTGACCATCCCCGATAAGAGGAACAACGAGGTAACGCGAATTAGTCCCGGCATCTGCATGTCCTCCGAAAGGGATTCGATCATACAAATATTACCGCGCTAGACGCGGGGTCAATTCGCCGTGGGCAACATCTTGTTATTTCCGGTCACGACTCCAGTGGTCCAGACCACACCGGCCGCGAGCAAAGCAGTCACAGCGCTCCCGGCGACCGCGCCTATCCACGATGCGTCCTCTCCAGCATACGCTATAGCCGCGACGCCCGCGACATACGTGATCACTATTCCCCAGGCGATCGCCGCTCCCACGCTCCACCCGCGACGGCGAAACAACCCGTAGGCGGTGATTAGCCCCAGCACACCGTAGAGAAAGACGCCGGCGGTAACGGATTTCTGGAGATTGGTGGTGCCCGTCGACCGTTCGGTGATGCCGTTGTAAATCCCCATTACCCCGGTCACGACCACCAGCGCGAGCGAAAGCACGAAGGCGATTTTCCGTCCGATGGACATCGTCGATTCCGTTTTGTTGGCTCGCCTACTTTGCCGCTTTCTGGTAGGTCCCGATCAGCTCGCTCGATTCGAGCACGTGACCTTTCATCGCTTTCTCAACGTCTGCCTTCGTCGGCGCCGACAATCCTGATAACATCGTGTCGAGCGCATAAAGCTTGAAGAAGTAGCGATGGCGTCCGATTGGGGGACATGG
>JBBQAV010000081.1:0-12617 GCA_038316775.1 Gemmatimonadales bacterium
CGCTGCCCGTCCCATTCGCCGTAAAACACGCGCTGCCACGGACCGAAGTCGAGCTTGCCCCTTGTTACCGGCACTATCACCTCGTGACCGATCGTCAGTGAACGGAGGTGCGCCGCCGCGTTGTCTTCTCCCGTTCCAGTATTGTGACGGTAGTCATCGGGCGACCAGGGCGCGATCCGCTTATCCAGCCAGTCGAGAATGTCCTTCCACAAACCCGGTTCGTGATCGTTCACGAAAACCGAAGCCGAGATGTGCATCGCCGACACCAGGACCATCCCTTCCGAAATCCCCGCCGCGGCCCGGCACTTCTCGACTTCTTCCGTGATGTCGATGATCTCCTGCCGCTTCTCGGTCTTGAAGGTCAGATACGTGGTGTGCGTGTTCACGCCGGCTGATTCCGCTCGAGAAGCTTGGAGTGCCACGAATTGCTGACATCCAGCTCGAAGCGCGCTCGCCATTCCCCGAGCGTCGTCACCGTGGGATCGAAGACGCGCGTGTCCTGGGAGATTTTTCCTTCCGTCCCGAGCGCTCCAAACCGCTCACGATCGACGGACTGAATCGCTCCTTTTTCGTCGCGGAAGAACACGAGGCCGCTGTTGACGAGACTCGCTGCCACTTTCGGCTTGAGTCCCTGCAGAGTGCGAAAGAGTCCGTCGATCGAACAGCCCGACGCGCCCTCTGTCGACTGATCCACGGCAACCGTCAGGAATCTGTCTTCTCTCCAGCTTCTGCCGACGGTGAGCGGAGCACCGTGCGCCTTCCACTGCGACAGAAAAAGGTCGACTTCCTCGAGCAGCGTCTTCGACTCCGCAGCGTTGAGAGTGCGGTCGCTTCCGAATACCCACGTCCGTGAGGAGTCCGGCAATTTCTCAATTTGTACTAGCGGCATTGTGACCTCTCACAGACAGTACTGATTCGCTACGAACCAGCATCGGGTATACAGCGAGCTTTTGAAGAAATCGAGAAGCATGCCCGCCACCATGCTCTCACCAATCTGTGAAGGATGCACACCATCGTCCTCGAAGTCACTACGCTGCCATAATACGCCGTCGGAGCGCGGCGTCATCCCGTCCGCCCACAGGTAAGGTCCCCAGAGAATCAGGGGCGCCGTTTTTGTGTAGCTGAGACTCCCCGCGTGCGGGTTTGGAGGCGAGCTGCGCATTTCATTTATCTGAGATTCGATCGCCCATTTCACCGAGAATCCCTCTTCGTAGGCGTAGGGCTCCGGATTCCAGTCGTTGGTCGAGTAGCCTCCGTACGTGCGGCTCGAGAGAAAAACGAGCTGAAGCTGCGGATAGCGGATTTTGAGCGCCCGCAACACCTGGCCAAGATTGGAGAGAAAGATCTGCGCATCGGCGCTGTCGGCCGCGAGAGATGTCGTGGGCTTTGGGTCGGCGAGCTTCACCCACGCGATCTCCACCTGATTCTCGCTCAGGCCCAGAGGCGCCAGACGCCCGACCTTGATGCGGTCGTAATTCGGAGAGGTCGGAGATTCCCAGGACGGCGTATCCTGCCCGTCCGGCGCGCCATTTACGACCACGAGCGAACGGTGATTTACCGCGGGGTCACTCGCGGCCCGACCCATGAATGTCCACGAGCCGCACGGCGGCCCGCCGCTCTTCGAGCACCATTCCTCACTCGCGTTCCCCATCCCAATCGAGATCAGCACGTACCTGCCGAACGGGCTCTCGTCGCCGTTAACGTCGAGCGCCCTGATCCTGTTGCGGTGTGCTCTCGCTGCCGAGTCGTGGTCGGGAGGAGGAGCGTTGAATCCGTTGGGGTACAGTCCGCCGGGATTCTTGAAGTACGTGCGCGTCGCCAGGTCGTTCAGCGGAATTCTCACTGTGTCCGTGGGCGGACCAACGACCACTGGCGGAGGCGGGGGTGGTGGAGGTGGCGGGCTCGCGCACGCGAACGCAGCCGCAGCCGCCGCGGCACCGCCCAGAATCATTGCCGCCCTCAAGCTACTCTCGGCGCCCTCGAATTCGTTTCGACTCCGGACTGCCCGTAGATGTCTTCGCGGGTGAGTGGGAGGTTCGATTGTCCTGCCGCGTCCGGCTTTGCCAGCAGCGTCTGGACGATGTTGATCGTCGCGCGAGAGAACGCGTTCGCGGATGCCGACATGTAGAGCTTCCACACCCGGTACGTGTGGTTCCCCACGATTGCGGTCGCGTCTTCACGCTTTTCCTCGAGCGACTTCACCCAATGCCGAAGCGTCATCGCGTAGTGCTCGCGTAGACTCTCGACGTCACGCACTTCGAAGCCTGTTCCTTCCGCGGCCGAGATGACGTCGTCGGTTGCAGTAAGCTTTCCATCGGGGAAGACATAAGTGTCGATGAATGCATCGGCCCGCCAGAATTTTCGGAAGATTCTCTCGCCCACCGATTTCTGCCGAGCTTCACCGAGACTCACGATGCCGTGATTCAGGAACAGCCCGCCCGGCTTGAGAGCCCGGTAGGCTGATTCGAAGTATACCGGCAAGTGAGTGAGACCGACGTGCTCGACCATTCCGACGCTCGCGATCTTGTCGTAGCCGTCGCTCTCCGTGAGAGTGCGGTAGTCGCGTATCGTCACCCTGCACCGGTCGGCAAGGCCTGCCTTTTCGATCCGCTCTCGTGCCAGCGCTGCCTGATTCTCGCTCAGCGTAATTCCCGTTGCATCTACTCCGTAATGCTCTGCGGCGTAAATGATCAGTCCGCCCCAGCCGCAGCCGATGTCGAGCAAGCGCTCGCCCGGCTTGAGACGGAGCTTCCGGCAAATCAGATCGAGCTTCGCTTCCTGCGCGGCATCGAGGGAATCGTCCGCCGAATGGAAGTAGGCGCAGGAATAAACCATGCGCCGGTCGAGCCAGAGCTTGTAGAAGTCGTTTCCGATGTCGTAATGAAATTGGATTGCGGCGGCGTCACGCACGGGGGTGTGCCGCGGTCCCAGCCTTCTCGCTCGCTCGGGAAAGCGGACGTTGTTGAGATCATCTTCCGCCTGCCCGGGCAGCCGCAGTACCAGCCAGACCAGACGAGCGATCGCCAGCGGCGACCGGACTCTTCCGCCGACGATCTCCCCCAGACTAGCCCCGGCCTCCATGCTTCCTTCGATTTCGACATCACCGCTGATGTACGCCTCCACGAGCGACAGCTCGTTGGGCGGCAGCAGCATTCTCCGGAGCGATGCCGGCCGGTTCAGAACCATCGTGAACGGCGCGCGCGCATTGCTCCCGCGATCGACTGTGCCGTCCCAGAATCTCACATCGAATGGACGCTGATGTGGATCGCCGAAGAGCGCGGTCAATACATCGCGACAACGCGAGATCGCGCTGTCATCGGGGTGGGCATCTGAGGTTTCGAATGCGTGTGCAGTCGACATTAGCAGGAAACCAAGCTCCCGGATTCTTTCAGACGCGCCGTGCGCGGCCAGTTGGCCGGCGAGGGAAGAAAAAGCCTGTAGCAATCAGCCTCCGGAGCGCGGAACCGGTGTCGGGGCATCGAGAAGCCGCCACATGTACCACGACCCAACCGTGCGGTAAGGCGCCCACTTGGCGCCAATTTTCAGGACGCGCTCCGGCGTCGGTAGCTTTCTCAAACGGTAAGCCCTCTGCATTCCCTTCTGCACACCGAGGTCCAAGTCAGGCAGGATGTCAGGACGGCGAAGCCGGAACATCAAGAACATCTGCGCCGTCCAGCGCCCGATCCCTTTGACCTGGGTGAGTGCGGTGATGATCTCGTCGTCGGTCAGCTCATGAAGAGTCTCGATCGATAACTCTCCAGATGCAACACGAGCGCCGAGATCTTTCAGGTAGGCGGATTTCTGTCGAGATAGTCCGATAGCGCGCAATTGCTCGTCGGTTGTCGATGCGAGCTCGGACGGAAGCGGAGTTCGTCCTCCGTACAGGCCCTGAAAGCGTCCGTGAATGGTTCCCGCAGCCTTGCCGGAGAGCTGCTGGAAAACGATCGAGCGCGCGACGGCGTCGAAATGGGTTCCATTGCTGGCCGGCCATCCTTTGTAGGGGCCGACCGTCTCGATCACCCGCACCATGACGGGATCGACCTTCTTCAGATGCGCCATTGCTTTGCGGCCGAAGGCGCTAGAACCAGCAGACTTCATTTTTCCCCGTAAGTGGTAGCGGCTCGCGATTGAGCCTGATCTCTATCAGCGTCGTGGTGAATGGATAAAAGAATTTTATTCCCGTGTCATCGGGGAGCGAGGAGATGTCGAGAGTGGCGTCCCATTTTGCTTCGCGCGCGAGTGCGGGAGAATCGGGAAGCTTCTCGCTGCCGAATCCGTGGTAGCCAATGAGCTGTGAACCCGACGATGCGATCACGCGAATCCAGAGATTGGGAAGCTTCTTGTAGTCGAGGTCGGCGAGACGGACGTGAAAGCAGCGGAGGCTCGCGTCGCCTCTATACGTGTGCACGTCGAGGTTGAACTGGTGGATGCTATTGTCCGAGCCAGCGTCCGACTCGCGCCTGAACAGCTGGATGTTGTAGTCCGGCACCGGATCGCCGCGCTCGTCAACTACGCGAACGACGAACTGTTGCCATTCGTCGATCTTCGCGCGGGCGCGCTGAGTTTTCTTCGTCGCGTCGTCGATCCACTGCGTGAATGTCGGCGCACTAGATACCTGGAGCGCCTTGTCAACCAGATCGGCGAGATCGTCTCCCGGCTCTGACAGGATCGTTCCGTGATTCTTTCCGTCGACCGGAATCAGCGGGATGTCGGTGTTCTTCCAGTCGGCGATCGATATCCGCTTCTCGGCGCCTTCGCGCTCCGGATCCTTTGTGAGGTCGAGGATGATCTTCCTGGTATTGAGCGGGCACGAAGCCCATCTCACCGTCCCGTCGCTTCCCGGCTCGTCGAATAGCTTCCGCAATCCGCCATAGCTCTCGGTGCCGCAGAAAATGAAAACGAAGGGAGTTCGCCGGGTCGGTCCGTAGAAGGTCTCTGGCCCAAGGAGGTCGAGGTGCGCGAGATCCCAGCTATAGCGGCTGGCGAGCTCGAGTCCGTCGAGGACCTGGTCGCCGGCCTCGAGAAAATCGGGGCCGAGGTGGCGATTGCCTTTGAAGATCGCGCCGAGCCAGCTGCGGCCTTTGTGGGCGAGGGGGGAGCCGAAGGTGGCTGGCGCGAGACCGATGAGATGCTTGAGGCGCTCGCGTCTGCCGTCGTACGCGGTGAGCCACGACCTGATCACCAGCATCCCTGTCGAATGGACGATCGCATCGAACGGCTCGTCGTTGTTGAGTCCGGCCCTTATTCGCAGAGCGCGATCGAAGCCTTCGGCGATGTCCTTGATCGTCACTTCGTTGGTGAGCGACCGGTAGGTGCAGGCGTGGATCATCGCGACATCGTATCCGCGGTCTTCGAGGATGCGCTCCCACCTCTTGAAGGAGGCGGCATCGTCGGAATAGCCGTGTATGAGAACGACCGGGTTGCGCGGCATAGCCGAAAATATACGGGCGACGTGTTGGTCAACTACCACTGAACACTACCTGCCGGGGGCTTTGGGCGGAGCGGCCTGGGGCCACGGGATGGAAACGACCAGACTCCGCAGCCTTACGCCGTAGTACGGGCACTCGCCCGAGGCCCCTAACCGCTCCGCCGATGGCCCCCAGCCGGTAGTGTTCAGTTGCAGTTCAACCACCAGCCGGTAGTCGTATTTTGTAGCAATGAACCCTGCCTCCCCGATGTCGCCTGCTGATTTCCGTACGCATGGCTACGCGGTGATCGACTGGATCGCGGACTACCTGGAGAAACCGGACAAGTGGCCAGTGCTGCCAGCGGTTCATCCGGGCGATTTGCGCGGCTCACTCCCGCCGTCTCCCCCCGAGCAGGGGCAGCCGATGGACCAGATCCTCGGCGATTTCCAGAAGCTGATCGTTCCGGCCACGACCCACTGGAATCATCCCGCGTTCATGGCGTACTTCGCCAATTCTTCGACGGGCGCGGGCGTGCTCGGCGAAGCGCTCACGGCGGCGCTCAATGTGAACGCGATGCTGTGGAGAACGAGCCCGGCCGCTACCGAGCTGGAGCAGCTGACGCTGGACTGGCTGCGGCAGATGCTGGGACTGCCCTCCGGTTTGTTCGGCGCGATCGCGGATACGGCATCATCGAACACACTGTACGCGCTCGCCGCCGCTCGAGAGATGCGCCCCGAGCTGCGGATTCGCGAGGAGGGAATGCCGGGAAGGACCGACCTTCCAAAAGTCGTGGTCTACTGCTCGGAGGAAGCGCACTCCAGCGTCGACAAGGCCGTGATGACGCTCGGCTTCGGCCTCGATTCCCTGAAAAAGATTCCCACCGATTCCGGGCTGCGGATGGACGCTCGGTCACTCAGCGAAGCGGTCGAAAATGACAAGCGCGCCGGACGTATTCCGCTTGCGGTCGTTGCGACTGTTGGAACGACATCGACAACTGCCATCGATCCGGTTTCAGCGGTCGCGGACATCTGCAAGCGCGAGAATATGTGGCTCCACGTCGATGCGTCGTACGGCGGGACCGCGGCCATTCTTCCGGAGATGCGCTTCGTGCTCGACGGTTGTGACCGCGCCGATTCGCTCGTCGTGAATCCGCACAAGTGGCTGTTCACGCCGATGGACTGTTCCGTGTTGTACACACGGCGGCCCGACTTGCTGAAGCGCGCCTTCCAGCACATTCCCGATTATCTGGTCGTTAGCGAAGGCGACAGCGTGGTGAACCTCATGGACTACGGCGTCGCACTCGGACGCCGGTTTCGCTCTCTCAAGCTCTGGTTCGTGATTCGGAATTTCGGGGTGGAGGGACTGCAGTCATTGATCAGGGAGCACATTCGGATCGCTCGCCAGCTCGCGGACGAGATCGACGCCAATTCCCATCTCGAGCGGATGGCGGACGTGAATTTCTCGACGGTGGTGTTCCGGCACCATCCACCTGGAATGAGTAGCCACGATCTCAACGCTCACAACGAACAACTACTGAAAAAGGTAAACGAGGCTCGCGAGGTCTATCTCTCGCACACCCGGGTGCGCGGGAGTTATGCCCTTCGTGTCGCGATCGGCAATGTCCATACGACGGAGATGCATGCTCGACGCGCATTGGAGCTGGTAAAGGAAGCCGGCCAGGCGCTGAAATAGCCCCGGTTTGGCGTTCTGGCCGGAACGAAGAATGCTGAGCGGTATATTATCCGACCTATCTCAGCCCACCCCTTTTTTCTTTACAAGTCAGGGAGATCCTGGATGAAAGTTTTCTTGAACGGAATTGCGGCCGCTGTGTCGATCGGCGTCGCCGCTGCGTCGCCTCTCGTGGCGCAGCAGTGCGACCCCACCGCCAACACCAAGGGTGATATCGCCAAGGCTCAGTTCTCGATGACCCGCGCTGTTTCCGCCGCGGATAAGGGAAATCCGACGCGCGATGTGCAGGAAGTGCTCAGACTCGTTGACCAGGGCAGCGACAATCAAACCGCCCGCAACTACCTGCGCGGCCAGGCATACATCCTCTACCTGATGCAGCCGAACACGCCTGCTGTCGTACCGCGGAGTGCTCTCGGTTTGACGAGCAATCCCACCGGCATGATCGATCTCTATGTCGCGGCCGATTCGGCGTTCTCGATCGTGGAGAAGTCCAACCCCGAGTGCATACCGCTCATTGCCCAGTGGCGTCAGCAGAAGCCGTGGCTCAACGCGCTCAACGGCTCGATCAACGCGCTCAACGAAGGAAAGCTCGATTCGGCTGAAGTGCTCGCCAGGAGATCGCTGATCCTCGATCGCAAGGCGCCTTATGCGTACTCGGTTCTCGGATCGATCGCGCGGCAGCGGAAGGATTATGCTGCAGCGAATAATTACTGGCAGCAGACCCTGACGGCTGCCGGCACTGACACGACGTTCGCCGATGTTCGCGCGAAGACGATGTACGAGATTGCGTCGGCTGCATCGGAAAAGGCGGATGCAGCGACCGGCGCCGCCAAGCGGACAGCGGCAAAAGAAGCGCTCAAGCCGTGGCAGGACTACATCGCGGTTGCAACGAACGATCTTCTCCTCGCCGACGCGATCGACAACACATCGCGCCTGTACATACAGGCCGGCGACAGCGCTCAATCGCAAGCGATCTATGCGCCGATGCTCGCGAATCCCTCGAAGTACGGCGAGATCTCTCTCATTCACGCCGGCGTGGTAGCGACGCGGACCGGTCATCAGGCCGATGCCACCAAGCTGTTCGATGCGGCGCTCGCGCAGAATCCGTATTCACGCGACGCGATCAACAATCTGGCGGCGACCTACATCCAGAACAACGAGTACTCGAAGGCGGTTCCTCTCATCGACAAGTTGATTACGCTCGATCCGAGCAACCCCGACAATCCGCTGCTCTACGCTTTCGTGTACCAGGGTTTGTACAAGGGCACGAAGGACAAGAAGCTGCAGAAGATCTACACCGACTCGCTCATATTCTGGAACGCGAAGTCGGAGAACCTGCCGGTGAAATTGTTTGTCAACGAGTTCACGCGCCGGCCTGATGGAACGATCATCGGCGGAGTCATCGAGAACCGTGGCACGACGAGCAAGACCTACAACGTCAGCATCGATCTTCTCGACAAGAGCGGCGCGGTGATTACGACCGAGACCGCGACGGTTGGGCCGGTGGCGCCGAAGAAGTCGGCGACGTTCAAAATCATGTCGACGAAGGGTGGGGCTTATGGGTATCGGTACAAGCCGCTCACGTAAAGCTGGCTAACTGCAACTGAGGGTATTTCCTCTTGCTCCCAACGAGAGGTGGAGTGGAGCATCGACTTCGTGCGCGATTCGCTCGCCAATGGCCGCGTGTTCCGCGACTTTACCGTCGTGGATGATTTCACGAGAGAGTGCCCGGCGATCGAGACCTTCAACGGCAAACTCCGGGATGAGTGCTTGAACGAGAGCTACTTCGTCAACTTGAGAGACGCTCAGCTAACCATCGAAGTCTGGAGAACCGACTACAACGACACGAGACCTCACTGCAGCCTCGGGAGCTAACCCCCACCGAGTTTGCGATGAAGATTAGATCTGATGCAGCTTAACAAACAACTACACCGAGATAATTCCTGAACCAGAATTAGGTTTCAGGTCACTCTCTATACCTAGGTTCGCAACCCGCTCATATCCTTTCGATCGACTTTCCGCATCAGCCGCAGAGGTCGCAAACCCGGACCTCGTGGTGCTCTCGCATGTTTGAAATCTTGAATCCAGTAGAACGCGTACCTAATCCGGCGACGCATTGAAGCAGGAGATGGAGTCAGGGGACACTTTGGTAATCCGGACTCTCACTGTATCGAGCAGCCAAGCCAACCGAGGGGGACGCGACCGCTCGTTGACCGTATCTGCGAGGACCCCGATTATGGGCCGCGACAGGCCTGACGCACTCTTACACCCTTGCGTGAACTTGTCCATCGGCGTGAGGCCAACAACGCTGATGCTGTCTGCGAGGGTGAAGTGTGCTCGCCTGCCTGAAGTTCCCGTTGGAGCGGTGTCCAGCTGTACCGTAAGTATCCCCGATCGGAATCGGCTCACGCGAAGCCGAAACCGTGATGTCGTGGTGCTGTCGATTTTATCGGGATCCTCTCCGATAATCCACTGCGCGCGATAAGTCCTCTCGCCAATTTTGGCAGAGCTAACTGTGTCAGTTTGAGAAGTCGCTGTATCGGAGGTCCTGGAATTCCCTTCGCACGCTATTAAGGGCAACAAAAGCATTACGTGACAATAGGGCCGCACAATTGCCTCATTGTTTGGGTGTTTTTTGTAACGCCGTTCATATCATATTCCCATGAGCGCCCGAAGGAGCGCCCACGCGGGCCTGTCACAACCCAGAGGCTCGCCGACGAGACTGCATCGCGATACGCAGCCGCGCAATCCTGTTCATTGCGTCTGTGGAAGCTGATTCTACATGACTCGGTCGAGTATTTCAGAATTTGACTTCAACAGCCAGTACGAAGAGCTTTTTACGGTTCCCGCGGTGTTGCCCGATAGTAAGAGGCTTCGATAGTGCTCAAGCGAACTCTTTGCAGAGGCTATCTGCCCCCCGGATCGATAGGATTCCGCTTGGTCAACATCGCTTACGAGCTGAGTGCACAAAGTTGAATCTGTGATCCAAAGCAATGGAGTCGCGCAAGTTTGCAGAGTGAGACTGCGGAGTCGAGCGAGAAGGGCCTGAGCGGAGCGATCCGCAGGCCATGCTTCGACTCCTACTGTCTTGCCTGTGATCATCGCTGCCCCTAACGGATCGGGAAGCGCTGCGGTATCTGGCTCTAACTCGTCTTCGCGAGAAGGCAGTTGGAAGTGACCGCCCGCCCAGTAGATGACGATCCCCGGCACACCCACCGACTCAAAATGGAGTTCGGGGGTCACTGAACCTCCCGCTAAGTACGCGGTCAGAATCCAGCGTGCCATTGATTGTCCACGAAAGCTCGTATCGGACCTCCACTTGAACGTCCCGGACGGGGAAGCAATTCGAAGAACGCCAGAAGGAGCGTCGACAAAATAACGCCACATAGGTTCCACGCTGCTCGAGAGATTCGTAATCACATAAGAGACGCCACTCGTGTCGGCAGCGGTGTTTACAGAAGCTAGCTGGATATCCAGGTTGATTTTCTGCCCAGGATTTTGTCCCACGAGTGTCGCTGACGGAATCGCCAGCGAAAGCGAAAGCAGGATATGTCGCATTGTTATTCTATCTCGTTAGGTGATAGTGAGGTTGGCTTGTGTTGGTCTCGTCTCCTACTGTACCGCCATACTTCTCCCAGGTGTCCCAAACAAAATCGAGCTCTTCCTGAACAAGGCCGTTCGTCCTTACGTCCGTATTTTGGCCGAGGCGGTGCCCTCTATGTGGGTACGTCCAATAGCCGCCGCCGCCGGCCCCAAGGTCGACATCGTAGAGGCCGCCCAGCTCGAGGCTCGAATCGTTGAATGTCAGTTTCTTTCCGAACTGATACCAGAACTCATTGGCAAGAGCGATCACCGCTCCGATATGACTTTGGGTCGCGTAATGATTGTCTGGATGAACAGGCTTAGCACCGGTCGTGTCATACTTTGGATCGATCGGTAGTTTCATTAGGTCTTTTACTTCGACCTGGACCTTAGCCAGTCCTTTTCTGGCACCGGACAGCGTTCCAGTGACCGTAACGGGACCGGCAGGATCAGGCGCGACGAAGGTTACTGTGTCCACGCCAGTTGGCCCGGTATTGAACTGCATCGTAAAGCCACCGGATCTAAAACCGCCCCTAGGTTTGGTGTTCGCTGGATGGTTGATGTGACCTGCGGTGCCGTCCTTCGCTGTTGAAATGACCTGAAACCCAATGCTGGTTCAGGAATTATCTCAGTCTAGTGGTTGGTTAAGCTGCATCAGATCTCTTCTTCATCGCAAACTCGGTGGGGGTTAGATCACCGAGGCTGCTGTGTGGCCTCGTGTCGTTGTAGTCCGTTCTCCAGGCTTCAATGGTCAGCTGGGCGTCTCTCAAGCTGATGAAGTAGCTCTCGTTCAAGCACTCGTCTCGAAGTTTTCCGTTGAAGCTCTCGATGAAAGCATTCTGTACAGGCTTGCCGGGTTGGATGAAGGAAAGTACGACACCATGCCGGTGAGCCCAGAAGTCGAGTGCTTGCCCCTGAAACTCCGGACCGTTGTCGCAGACGATTGTCTTGGGAAATCCGCGCTCCTTCGAAAGTCTATCCAGTGTCTTCGCCACGCGGTCCCCAGGAAGCGAGTGGTCGACCTCTATCGCCGGGCACTCTCTCGTGAAATCATCTACCACGGTAAAGCCGCGGAACACACGGCCGTCGGCCAGAGTGTCGCGCACGAAGTCGATGCTCCACCTCTCATTGGGAGCAAGAGGAAATACCCTGGGAGAGCGAGCGACAGCTGCCATCTTTCGGCGTTTTCGTCTTCTCACCGAGAGGCCTTCCTCCCGGTAGAGACGCTGTACCAGCTTTCGATTCCTCTGGCACCCCTCGCGCTTGAGCAGCACGTAGAGCCGCCTGTAACCCCAGCGTGGTCTCTTCTCGGCGAGCTCCCTCAGTCTCGTCCTGAGAGCGTCGTCCGAAGGCCGGCGGGAGTAGTAGCGCTGAGTGGAGAGAGAAAACCCAGTGAAGCGGCAAGCTCTTCTCTCCGAGATCCGAGCGGCCTTCATCGCCTCGGTGACCGCGATACGCCGCTTGTTCGGGGTCACCACTTTTTTCCCAAGAGATCCTTCACTACCTGGAGATTCAGTGCTTGGTCAGCCACGATCCGCTTGAGACCTCGGTTCTCCTCCTCGAGCTGCTTGAGCCTCCTGGCATCCGGGACCTCCATTCCACCGTACTTCCTCTTCCAACGGTGAAACGTATTCTCACTGATCCCGTTCTGCCGGCAGAGATCAGAAATCTTTGCTCCAGCCTCGTGCTGCTTCAGGAATCCGACAATCTGCTCGGTCGTAAATCTGGACTTCCGCATCGGCCCTACTCCGGTGAGGACCGAGATAATAACTGGATCAGCTTTCGGGTTTCAGGTCACACTCGCTGTCAAGGGTGCGGTCCGGGAATCCGCGCGACCGCCGCTTGGTGCCCTACTCTTTTTTCGGATCTTTCGGATCCACAAGACCCCGTAACTCATTAGCCGGAACCCCTATTACGTTCGCCAGTCGTTGGACCGCA
>JBBQAV010000082.1:0-12548 GCA_038316775.1 Gemmatimonadales bacterium
TGGCGAGCCGCTGGTGGGCGAGGTTACGACGTCGTGGAGTTTCGTGGGTGCGGGACTGAGGTTGTCGGCCGAGCTTCTCGGTCCCGAATACTCGATGTCGTGGAACACGCTGGACTCGAGCCTGAAGATGTTTTTCAGCAGAGAAGTGAAGGGTAAGGCGGGCGAGGATCTGGTTGAAAAACAGAATGCCGAGATAGGGTTGATGCCCGTCGTCGCGGAAGAGGCGTCGGTGTATGGATACAGCGCCGAGAACAGGCACATGGCGCGGGCTTTTCTGAGCGGCGAGAAGCCGATGCTCACCTTCGAGGATGGGCTGGAGGTGGTGAAGATCCTGATGGCGGCGTATATGAGCGCGGAAAAGGGGCAGACTTTGGAATTCCCGCCGCCCGGATTGGAAGCGTTCGTACCCGCGGTGGCGAAGGGTACCTGGAACCCGAGGCACTAGCCAACTGCTGAGCTTGACCTCATTATTCGGGGGTTAAGGGGCTGGCACGGCCAATGCTACTGATGAGGTTGACACTTCGGCCTCCTGGGGAACCGCATGAAACTCGCTCGTTGGACCTTCGCTCTCGGAATCGCAGCCGTCGCAACCGCATGTAGCGCGGAGCGCGCCGTGGCGCCGAAACCGGCAGCCTCGTCTTTCAGCTCGTTGGTTGCGGGGGCGACGCAGGTGCCGTTGCTCTTCGTCGTCGACGGCGTGCGACTTCAGCGCGATCAGCTGCCGGCGCTGACCGCGGACCAGGTTTCTGCAGTGCATGTGATCAAGGGAAGCGCCGCGCTTAGGGAGTACGGGCCCGAGGCGTCGTACGGAGTCGTCGTAATCACCACCAAGGCTGCCGCCGCTTCCGGTCGAAAGAGTTAGCGACGGTCACAGCCGGGTAGTGGCACTGACAAAAGGGCATCCATCGGATGCCCTTTTGTGCATCATAGCCCGACGGACCGGCAGCCCTTTTGTTCGTTTTGTTCTACAACTAAAGGGATAAGGTGGCAGCGACCCGCTCGCGCGTGCATCTTCATGTTCTGATGAGTTCACCATTCGAGCGACCCGGTCCCGCGAGACTTCCGCCCCTGCCACGCTCCCTGCGCCGGTTCGTGCTGTGGATCGTTGCGGCCCTGTTCATCGCGCTGACCGTCGTTCCCTGGCTGGCCAGCTTTTTTACCGACTGGCTGTGGTTCAATGAGATCGGCTTCCGAACGGTCTTCACGACATCGCTCGTCTGGCGAATCATTCTCTTTTTCGTCGGCGGCGCTTTCGCATTCGCGTACTTCTACGGCAATGTGAGAATCGCGCGCGGGGCGGGCACCGGCTTCCCGGTGCTGTTCGTCAATCGCGGGGACGGTGTGACCGTCGACGTCTCTCGCTTGTTCATCAAGGTGTTTTTCCCTGCCGCTCTCCTCCTCTCGTTCCTAACCGCCGTTTCGCTGTCCGCGTGGTGGCTGACGTTTCTCAAGGGGATAAACGGCGAAGCCCTCGGTACGAGAGACCCGCTCTTCAACCGCGACATCTCATTTTATCTCTTCAGGTTGCCGCTCATCTCAGGAATACTGAGCACGCTGATCACGCTGACGGTGCTCTCGCTCATTGCGACGACCGCGATGTACTGGCTCCGGAACGAGATTACACTGCCCCCGCGCCGAGCGTCCGCGAAGCCGCGCGCGGCGAGACATTTGGGCGGGCTTCTGGTCCTGCTATTCGTGCTGTTCGCTGTCCGTCATTGGATCGTCGGCACTTCGAGTCTTCTCTATTCGACCACCGGCCCGCTCCTGGGCGCGAGCTATACGGACATACACGTCGCGCTCCCCGGACTCTATGTCAGCGCGTTCGCAGCTCTCATCGCGGCCGGCTGGATCGCCCTTGGCATTCTGCGCGACAAGATGGTCTGGTCGGCCGTCACCGCCGCGGTGTTCTACGCGGCGGTGAGCGTTCTCGCGCGCGGTGTCGTTCCGGCCGCGTTTCAGAAGCTCGTCGTCTCGCCGAACGAGCTTTCGAGGGAAGCGCCGTATCTCCGCACTCACATCGACGCCACGCGCATGGCGTGGGGATTGGACAAGGTCGAGGGCCGTGACCTGTCCGGCGAAGTTCAGCTGACGCTGGCGAACATCAAAGCCAATTCGGCTACGGTCGACAACGTGCGGCTCTGGGAGCGCGATCTGCTAATGCAGACGCTCAAGCAGCTCCAGGAGATCCGCACGTACTACGACTTCGTCTCAGTCGACGACGACCGGTACATCATCGACGGCAAGTACCGCCAGGTGCACCTCGCCGCGCGCGAGCTCAACTCCGAATCACTGCCGACGCGGACGTTCATCAACGAGCGGCTGACGTTTACCCACGGCATGGGCATCACGATGGCGCCCGTCAACCAGGTGACGACCGAAGGATTGCCGGTTCTCTTCATCAAGGACCTTCCACCGGTCTCTGAGGTTTCGCTCAAGCTCACCCGCCCCCAGATCTACTACGGCGAGCTCACGAACGAGTACGTGTTCGTCGGCACAGGTCAGCAGGAGTTCGACTATCCGGCCGGTGACAAGAACATCTACACGCACTACAACGGCAAAGGCGGCGTGCCGATCGGATCGTTCATCCGGCGCGTGCTGTATGCGTTCCAGTTCGGCTCGCTCAAGATCATTCTCTCGGACGACATCAAGGGGAGCGCGAGAGTCCTTTACCGGCGGAACGTCGTTGACCGGGCGACGACCGCGCTGCCGTTCCTCGATTTCGACGCCGACCCGTATCTCATGATCACCGACGCCGGACAGCTGAAATGGATCCTGGATGCCTACACTGCCAGCGATGCCTATCCCTACGCCCAGCGTATCGGCGATGGAACGAACTACATGAGGAATAGCGTAAAGGTGGTGATCGACGCGTACGACGGGACCGTCGACGCGTACATCGCCGAGCCCAACGATCCGGTGATCAGGACCTACGCCAAGATTTTCGGCGGCATCTTCAAGCCGATCAGCGCCATGCCCGCCGACATCCGCCGCCATGTGCGTTATCCTGGTGACCTGTTCCGAATCCAGACGACACTGCATGCGACGTATCACATGCTCCAACCGGAGTCGTTCTATCATCGAGAGGATCAATGGCAGATCCCCGGGCCGCTGACCAAACGGGCCAACGAAAATCCGTTCATGCGACACATTGTCATGCGCCTGCCGGGTGAAGCAAATCCAGAATTCATTTACATGACGCCGTTCACACCGAGAGGGAAGGACAACCTTGCGGCGTGGATGGTGGCCCGCATGGACGGCGAGAATTACGGCAAGCTCTCCGTGTACAGCTTCCCGAAGCAAAGCCTCGTCTATGGACCCAGGCAGATCGCGAATCGCATCAATCAGGACACCGAGATCTCGCGTCAGCTCACTCTCTGGGATCAGCGCGGGTCACAAGTCATTCGCGGCGAGCTGCTCGTGATTCCAATCGAGGAATCGCTGATTTACGTGCAGCCGATCTATCTGCGGGCCGAGGGCGGCAACATTCCCGAGCTCAAGCGAGTGGTCGTCGCGCATGAGAATCGGGTCGTGATGGGCGAGACGCTGGAAGAGGGTCTCAACGCACTCTTTGGCGCCGGTGCCGCAACGCCGACAAGAACGAGCGTCAGGGATTCCGTCAGCGCCGGTGGTGCACCGCCTTCAGTAGTCGGGACTGGCCTCGAGCCGCCGCCCGTAACCGGTGCAGCGCCGTCAGCCGCGGTCAGCGAGCTGCTGAGACAGGCGCAGACGCACTATGACCGCGCGATTGCCGCCCAGCGAGCCGGCAACTGGGCGGAGTACGGGCGCGAGATCGAGCAGCTCGGCGCTGCTATACGCACGCTCAGGGCGGGTAAGCAGTAGCGTAGCGCATTTCTTGGATTGTCGCCGGTCAGTCGGGCGTGAGAATCCTCTTCGGCGGTTAGCTCGCTTACACGAATCGAGCCCGTTCAGGTCGCCCGCTTCAGGAATTCCTGCACGGCTTTGCGGTAGCTTCGCCCCGTAGTGATGCGCTTGCCGTTCCGCAGAATCAGGAGCTGGTCGCCCTGATCGAAGGGCTGCGCCTCACGAACCTGCGCGGTGTTGACGATTGTCGAGCGATGAACGCGGAGGAACCTGTTATGGGGAAGCCTCGCCTCGAGCCTGCTCAACGGCTCGCGAACGTCGTAGGCGACCTCCGCAAGATGAATTCTCGCCAGATCGTCTCGCGCCTGGATCCAGAAGATCTCGTCGGGGTCGAGGAACAGGATCTTCCCATTCACCTTGACGCCGATCCTGTTCTTCGGCGCATCGAGCTGGCCGACGTACTTAAGGAGCGCGCTTAGCTGAGTCGAGACGCTCGGCTGCGGCGAATCCTTGATCCGCTTTTTCGCGCGGTCCAGCGTCTGGTGAAAGCGCACGTGATCGACAGGCTTGAGTAGATAATCGAATGCGCCGAACTCGAACGCGGAGACGGCGTAGTCGTCAAAAGCGGTGACAAAGATGACGGGCGGCATCTTGTCCGTGCCCACTTCGGTGATCACGTCGAATCCGTCGAGCTCGGGCATCTGCACGTCCAGGAATACCAGATCGGGCTGCTGCGCGCGGATTGCGGCCACAGCCTCCAATCCGTTCTGGCATTCGCCAACCACTTCAACGTCGGGGACGCGGGCGAGCAGCGAGCACACGCGCTGGCGTGCGAGCACTTCATCGTCTATGACGAGAACTCGCAGACGGTCTTCGATCATGACTTCACCATGGTGGCGAGATTGCTGTCAGAGATGGCGCCGTTGCGGGCTGGTGACAGTGGACCAAGCCTGAATGGGATCGTGATCCGGACCGCGTAGCCGCCTTCCTCGCGGGGACCGCTCTGGAATTCGTGGCCGTCACCGTAAAGGTGAATGAGCCGGGTTGTCGTGTTGGTGAGGCCGAGGCCGGTACCGCGCGAGCGCTCACGCGATCTGCGGGCACGCACGCCCACGCCGTCGTCGAGAATGGTGAGGGCGAGCTTGTCGCCAAGGCGTCTCGCTGTCACCTGAACGTAGCCCGCGCCGGCACGCGGACTGATGCCGTGGCGGATTGCGTTCTCGACGAGTGGCTGCAGCAGCAGGCTGGGCACGAGCGCGCCGCGGACGCCATCCTCGATGTTGCAGCTCACGGTGAGGCGGTCCTGAAAGCGTACCCTCTGAATCGCGACGTAGCGGTCGAGAAGCCCGAGCTCGCGCTCGAGCGGTACTTCCTGTTCGCTCGAGGTCGATAACACCAGCCGCAGGAAGTCGCTCAGCTCCGACACCATTCGCTCCGCGGCCGGCGGATCCGTGGCAATGAGTGCCATCGCGCTGTTGAGAGCATTGAACAGAAAATGCGGATTGAGCTGAAGCTTCAACGTATCCAGCTCAGACTGAACCAGGCGCGTGACCACTCGCTGTCGTTCCGCCGACTCTTTGCTTGCCTCGCGCACCAGGTGCTCGACCCACGAAGTGGCGTAAGTCGAGACGATGCCGAAGACGGCGAGCAGAATCAGCTTGGCGATTTCGTCGAGCGGCGTGACGCGTGCCGTCTGCAAAGCATCGATGGGATCGATCGTGAGCGGAACGCGGTGAGTTGCCCACAGCCAAACGAGAAGCGCGGAATACTCGACGACTGCCAGGGCAGAAATGAATGCTGCTTTCCGGACGGAGGAAGCAACCGGACGTCCAGCCAGCACCACGAAATACATGAGGAAGATCGGAGAGCGGAGCGCCAGCACCCCGGACTGCGCAACAGCGTATCCGCCAATGATGGCCGTCACCGCCGTGATATCGACGATCGGGTTTACCGCCGACAGCCAGTCAGGAAGCTCGGGACGCCGGTACCAGATGAGGTACTGCGCGACCGTCCAGAGAAGTGTCGGGACCAGCACGAGCACATTTGCCGTGTTCAGGGCCTGCGACAGGTGCGGCGCGTACATGAGCGCCGACGCTGTCAGGAGGAATACCACCGCGGCCCGAAGGCCGTTGAGTATCCGCTCTGCCCGGTCGCGTCTTAGGCGAAGGCTCTGGGGAGGCGCGAACGAGGCGCTCGCGAAAAACTGCATCAATTGAATTTGCTCGCAGGGGCGTGGCTGGGATAGCAGGCCGACGAGGTACCTGCTACCCCCGACGCCGGCTTAGTGGTGCTCGCCGTCGTCGTTGCCGTTAGTCGTTGCCGTGATGACCCTCACGATGGTCCTCGCCGCGTTCATTGTCGTCCTCGAAAGCATGGAACGACCGGCGAATGTTGCGTTCGATTTGTGAAAGGCTGCTGCTGCCAGGTGTAGCGGTGGTCGGATCGATCGCCGCGCCCGATGCGTCGACAAACCACTTGCGGACGTCGATGCTGACCGTCGCGTTCTTCGTCGTCGCATCGACGACGAGTGGCGGATCGAATTCCATCTCGATCTTCGACCGCACCGCTGACGTGAACACGAAAGGCGTTCCCTTGAACGTCCCTTCGACGCGCACGCTCTTTCCGACGAGGTTCGGGTTGGCGGTGTTGAAAGCGACCGACTCAGTGCGGGCCGGTCTCAGTTTGGCTTCCAGCTCGCGATACGTCCCCGCAGCGAGCGGAATGTTGATCACTGGGTGAAGCGCATCGTCGACAGGGACGTCGACGAGGAGCGGATCCCGTGAGACAACCTCGCACTCTTGATCACTACCTTCGTGATCATCGTCCGAGATGTCGCCGTGATCATCGTTTACATCTTCGGTCTCCGCAACGCAGTCAGCGGTGCCGGTTTGATCGAGCTCGATTTTCCCGAGGACGAGCTGAACTTTCTGGAGAACGAGCTCATTGTTGGTGCCGACAACGAGATCCGCGACTATGCGGTTCGCTGCCGCTGCAACTGTATTGTTTGTCGTGAACGAGAGCTGCACGGGGTGCCTGTTGCCGCCCGTCAGATCACCGGAGCAGGCTGCGAGAAGCCCGAGTGTGGCCATAACAGCGATGGGCTTTGTGTGCTTGAGCAAAGTGATGGTCATTGAAGTCCTCCTTTGTTGCGTCGCCGCAACGGGTGGGCTCGTCGGCTTGAGAGAAACTATGTCAATCATACCGGGTGACGACCCCCTCAAAGGTGGAGGCACGCATGGTTCGGGCGAGTGACTTGTTGCGCGCGGTGAAGGACGGTTTCAGGTAGATGAAAATGAGTGGCGCGCTGTCCGCGAATCTCGTGTTGACGTCACCGCACGCATGAAGTCGGCGAGCTTCGTCTCGTCGAGATTGCCGTTGGTGCGCAGGCCGCTGCAGACATCAACTCCAAAGGGTGCCACCTGGGCAATTGCGGCGGCAACGTTGCCGGGATTGAGTCCGCCTGCGAGGAAGACCGGTATGTCAACGGAATCGCGTATCCTCCTGCTCACCGCCCAGTCGTGAGCGCGCCCGGTACCGCCCAGCACTTTGGTCGACAGCGAAGGATTTCCGGAATCGAGCAGAATCGCATCGACTGCTTCCGCGACGGCGGCTGACTGCCTGAGCGCGTCCTCGTCCCGCACGTGGATCACCTGAACGATCGCTATGCCTGGCAGCGCATCGCGGAGCTCAGCGTGGACACCCGCTGCTACCTCGTCAACCAACTGCAGCGTATTCGTACCGCAGAAACGTTGTTGCGCGATGATCGGCTTAGCCGTCGTCTCACAGGTCAGCAGGAACGTTGCGACGCCCGGTGGCACGGTACGCGCGATATCCCGTATCCGGGATTCCGGAATGGGACCGGGTCCGCTCGGCATCCGCGACACGAGGCCCAAGGCTGACGCGCCGAGCCGGACCGCCAGCGCCGCTTCGTCCTCGGACGCAATGCAACAGATCTTAACCCTCGATGGAACAGGGAACATATCTGGACCGGCGGTGGATACTACGTACGGTAATTGCATACAATTCTAACGTCGGGCCGCGCGCGTTCAGCGGCTCCGCACTCAACCAGCTAACGCGCGAGGATCAATGCTCATGAGACATATGAAGAAGCTCCTGGGCCTCACTGCGGTGATGTTGCTCGCCGCATGCACGGACAACGGTATCTTCGATCCCAGAGTCGATGCGGCAGGAACATACCAGCTGACGGTGTACGGCGGAAAGAGCATACCCGCCCACTACGTCATCCAACCGGGTACTCCTGGGTATGAGCAGTCCCTTCCGAATGGTGGGACCTTAGACGTGACCGCTGGCGATCTCGTTCTGAACAGCAACGGGACCTTTACCGAGACGAACGATTTGGTTCTGACGCCACCTAGCGGTCCTCCGTCTAACAGGACCTTCTTGAGGAACGGCACCTGGACGCTCTTTGGCGAGACTCTAACGCTTGATTCCGGGAGCGGTGTCAACGCGATTCGTGATGATGGAACCATCACCGTCGATGCCAATGGCAGGTCGACCGTCAACTATCTCGAGGACGACGGGTCTGGAACTGGAACCTTCCTGTCATTCGAATACAAGCGCTTCTAGCTGCCTGCCAACTTTCAAAAAAGAGCGCCCTCGTCGGGGCGCTCTTTTGCTGTTATGCTATGATAACTGGAACCGCTTCCCGTACCACACCGTAAGGCTCAAAACTCTTTCGAGGACGGACAGAATGGGTATAATCGCCTGGATCGTGGTTGGTCTCGTCGCCGGCGTTCTTGCATCGCTCGTGATGGGTGGCACCGGATACGGCATCATCGGCGACATCATCATCGGCATCGTCGGCGCGTTCATCGGTGGCTGGCTGTTCAGCACGCTGGGCATCTCGACGCCATTCGGTGGAATGGGCGGGACGATCTTCGTCGCTTTCATCGGTGCTGTCGTGCTGCTCTTCATCCTGCGGCTGATTCGGGGATCGACGCGAAAGGTCTAGCGGGTCTGAGGATTGAGGTCCGAGGACCAAGTGCATTTCTGAGCGTTTATCAAGGCCGTTGGTCCCCGGCCTCGGTCCTCCCAGATAACTTTCCGGTCATGTTAAAGCTCAAGGACCGCTGATATTCGCCTGGACCCGCCGTTGGGAATTAATTTCCCTGCGATGATCCTTCTGCTTGCACGAGTGCACGCGTGAAAGCCGTCGACGCGCTGCTCACCGGCCTGGTCGACTACGCCGGCCTCTTTCCCCCGGCGAGTGAGGACATGCGGCCGGCGCTCGCGGCCTACGCGTCGTACCTCGAAGGTCCGGACAGCCCCGCTCTCGGTCGCTTCATCGTTCCGCTCTCGCGCCTCGACGAACTCGAGGCAGCCGCCACCGGTCTGATGCGGAACCACGCCGGCGCCGAACCGTGGCGCCTGAGTGTGCTCGTCGCCGGAGATGTCCGCGAGGCCGCGGAGAAATTGTCGAGCTTCAATGGCCGTCACGCCGCCGCCGTTTCCGCGAACGGACGCGCGATTGTCGATGTCGTCGAGATGAAGGCCAGCACCGCCGACGAGATCGCAGCGCAGCGGCGCGATTTGCCCGAATCGTTCACCCCGTATTTCGAGATTCCAGTCACGGGCGACGTTTCGCCGCTCATAAAAGCTATTGCGAAGGCGGGCGCACGGGCCAAGGTTCGAACCGGTGGAACGAGTCCAGACGCATTTCCTTCCGCGAAAGCTTTGGTCGACTTCATTGCCGTCTGCCAGCGCGAATCGGTGCCGTTCAAGGCGACAGCCGGACTCCACCACCCCATTCGTGGCGAATACCGGTTGACCTACGAGTCCGGCAGCCCGAAGGGAATGATGTATGGATTTCTCAACGTGTTCGTCGCGGCGACATTGCTCCACGCCGGTGCCGGCAAGGACTCCTCAGTCGCCGCGCTCGAGGAGACCGACGCATCCGCCTTCGTATTCGAGGACGACGCACTTCTCTGGCGCGGCAAGCGTATTAGCGCGGAAGAGATCGCGGCCTCCCGAACCGAGCTTGCCATTTCATTCGGTTCCTGCTCATTTCGCGAGCCAGTCGACGAGCTCGAGCAGCTGACGGGCACAACCAGAGCAATCAACCAGTGAATCAAACTCACGACACCGCGCTGACGTCGTGGATCGAGTCCGCCAACTCGCCCGACACCGACTTTCCGATTCAGAATCTTCCGTTCGGCGTTTTCTCCCGCAAAGGTGATGTGGAGCGGCGCGTCGGTGTGGCTATCGGGGACCAGATCGTCGACATCGGTGAATCTCTCAGCGCCAACCTGTGGAGCGGCAACGCGCGCGATGTCGCCCGCTGGTGCGACCGGCCAAACCTCAACGAGCTGATGGAAGCGCCGCCGGAATCTCTCTCGGAGTTTCGCGCGCGGCTGAGCGAGCTGCTCTCTGGCACTCCGGGTGATGACAGCGTCATCAATCCGCTACCGCCCGGCGCGCTCGTCCCACTGGCCGAAGTAGAGATGTTTCCCCCGGCCGTCATCGGCGACTACACCGATTTCTACGCATCGATCTACCACGCGACGAATGTCGGGAAGCTCTTTCGTCCGGACAGCCCACTGCTGCCGAACTACAAGCACGTTCCAATCGGCTACCACGGACGCGCGTCGTCGATTGTCATCAGTGGCACCGAAGTAATTCGGCCGAAAGGACAGACGGTGTCGACTGCACCCACGACGCCGACGTTCGGTCCGACACAGATGCTCGACTACGAAGCTGAAGTGGGCTTTTTCGTGGGGCAGGGGAACGCGCTGGGAGAACCCGTGCCGATCGATCAGGCGGAGAGACACATCTTCGGGATCTGTCTCGTCAATGACTGGTCGGCGCGCGATATCCAGTCGTGGGAATACCAGCCACTCGGTCCCTTTCTTTCGAAGAACTTCGCGACGACGATTTCGCCGTGGGTCGTCACGTGGGAGGCGCTGGAGCCGTATCGCGTCCCCTCGTTCTTCCGGCCTCCGGGAGATCCGCAGCCGTTGCGCTATCTCTCCTCGGAGAAGGACAAGAATGAAGGCGGAGTGGACCTCAACATCGAGGTCTACATCAGGTCGATGCTGATGCGCGAGGGGCGTCTTCGCCCATCGCGCCTGAGCGCCGCCTCGCTTGCGGACATGTATTGGACGCCGGCGCAGATGCTGACCCATCACACGAGCAGCGGCTGCAATCTCCGGCCGGGTGATCTCTTCGCCAGCGGGACGGTCTCCGGCCCGGACGCGGGATCGCAGGGGTGCATGCTCGAGCTCACGAAACGCGGAGCCGAGCCGATCGTGCTTCCCACCGGAGAGGAGCGCAAATTCCTCCACGACGGCGACGAGATCATCCTTCGCGCCTACCTCCAGCGCGACGGCGCCGCCCGTATCGGCCTCGGCGAGTGCTCTGGCCTCATAGTCGCATCTCCCCGATAGTTTTCAACTTCCAACACAATCGATTCTGATGTCGAACAACGGGCGCGAGCCTTTGTACGTAGTTCGCAGCTCGCGAATTCATGGTCGAGGCGTATTCGCGACGCGCTACATCCGGAAGGGAACCCGCATTCTCGAGTACATTGGCGAGCGAATCAGCAACAAGGAAGCTGACCGCCGTTACGACGATGACAAGATGAAGAGGCACCACACCTTCCTCTTCACCCTGGATAAGAAGACATGTATCGACGGCGCCATCGAGGCGGGTGGAGGGGACGCGAGCTTCATCAACCATTCCTGCGACCCGAACTGCGAAGCGGTGATCACCGGGAAAAAGATCTTCATCCACGCCAAGCGCGGCATATATCCCGGCGACGAGCTCGCTTACGATTACCAGTACGAGCGAACCGGGAAGGGCGACGCGGAGCTCGAGAAGTTCTACGTCTGCAAATGCGGCGCGGACAGCTGTCGCGGAACCATTATGAAGCCCGCGAAAAAGAAACGCTAGCTTCCTCCGTGCCCGGCGATTATGGTCCAAGACCTAAACATTTTTCCGGAGCACCCGCATGCGTCTCGTTTTCCGCGCGCTCGCGCTCACCTTCACGTTAGCGACCCCGGCGGCAGCACAGACCTACGCCGTCCCCATTCAAACGACGCCACTCGATCCAGCCAATCTCGATCGCTCGGTCTCGGCCTGCACTGATTTCTATCAGTTCGCCAACGGTGGCTGGGTCACAAAGAATCCAGTACCTGCCGCGTTTCCCCGGTGGGGCAGCTTCGATCAGCTGGCGGAGAACAACCAGGGTAATCTCCTCACGATCCTTCGTGCCGCCTCCGCCAATGGGAATGCGCAGGCGAGCGAGGACCTTCGGAAGCTCGGCGTCTTCTACTCGTCTTGCATGGATTCCGCGGGGGCCGAGCGAGCTGGCGCTCAGCCGCTTAGAACGGAGCTTCAAAGAATCGATGCGATAAAGAATCGGGCTCAGCTGGAGGCCGCGGTCGCGCGGCTGCACGCGCGAGGCGTTTCACTCCTCTTTGGATTCGGCGCGCAGCAGGATTTCAAGAACAGCACATCGGTGATCGCGGGCATCGGCCAGGGCGGGCTGTCGCTCCCGGACCGCGACTACTATCTGAATACCGACAAGCGCTACGTGGACATCCGCGCCAACTACACCGACCACGTCGCCCGGATGCTGCAACTGCTGGGTGAGAACGAGGCCCAGGCGAAGGCGGACGCGCAAAAGGTATTGGACATCGAGACGGCGCTCGCCAAGCCGGCGATGACGCGGGTACAGATGCGCGATCCGAACGCCAACTATCACCGGA
>JBBQAV010000083.1:0-12343 GCA_038316775.1 Gemmatimonadales bacterium
GGAGTGCGCAAGGCCGCAGTCGCGCTGATCTTTCGCGTTGGCGAGAAAGGCTCAGCCGAGCTGCTGTTCATCAAGCGGGCAGAGTACGAGGGAGACCCGTGGAGCGGCCAGATCGCATTCCCGGGCGGCAGGGCGGAGGCAGGCGACAGCTCGCTCGCCGAAACCGCGATCAGAGAGACGCGTGAAGAGACGGGGATCGATTTGGCAGCGGAGGGAATGATGATCGGGGTGCTGGATGATCTGAGTCCGCTAACGATCAGACTTCCGGCGGTAGTGGTGCGCCCTTACGTAGCGCTGCTCGATCGAAAGGAACCTCTCGTGTTAAGCCCCGAAGTCGCGGCGGCGTTCTGGCTTCCTTTCGGCGAGCTCGCTGACGCTGAGCAGTGGTACACGGACACAGTGTTCGCGCGCGGAATGCAGATCAACGCGCGAGTCTTCCGCCACCAGGATCACGTGATCTGGGGAATGACCGAGCGCATTCTCGCCCAATTACTCGAACTAATGTGATGCAGGACAGGGAAGGTGGCGGGAATCCTCGTAGCCGCTTGCAAAGCGAGCGTAGCGGCGAAGAGGATTCCCGTCTCCTGACCGGCGAGAGAGTCTATCGGTCCAGTTCGAGTACCACGAACGATCCAGGAATCATCGGCGCCCGAAGACGCGGACGATCCGCAGTGGGTGCGGGTGTCGGCCCAAAATCAGCGGTGACCGCGTAGATCTCGCCGCCCTCACTCACAGCGCTCTCGGGCTTGCCGCCGAGATCGACGTTTCCAATGACCGATCCATTCGTTGCATCGATCGCAGTCGAGTTGGCGGTGCCGCCATTGAACGTGAAAAGGCGCTTCGTCGCCGGATCGTAGAGGATCGCGTCCGGATTTCTGGCGGGGATCTTCACCGTCATGATCGGAGCACGCGTCTTGTAATCGAAGATCGTGACACTCGAATCGCGGCCATTGGTGGTGAATCCGCGATTGAGCTCCGGTGCGAGAGCGACGCCGTGGATTCCTGGAGTGTTCGGGATATCGCCGATGACGGAATCACGTCCAAGGTCGATCACCATCGCGTGAGACCCGCGAGACAGGAAGAGTCTGTTCCCCGCCGTGTCAACGGTGATGTAGTCCCAGCCACCTTCGCCGCCCGCCGCGATCTTGTGAATGACGTGATACCCGGGCGCCTGTGCACGCGCTGGCGACGAGGCAACTAACAGCGACGCAGCGACCGCTCCAAACGACAGGAGGAGTTGTGACTTCACGTGATCTCCCGAATTGTGTGGGACCTAGATTAACTCGCGGACTGCTTACGCCACGATTACGGCGACGCTCAATGATCCGTTGAATCGCCCTTGACCGCGGCGACCCCCGGCGGGAGTCCCGGCGGCGGGTCCTTGAGGTGAAGGACCGGCGCCTCGTGGATGATCTCTCCGCCGAGGAAGGCCGTGTAGGTCACGGTTCCGACGGCGGCCAACGCGCCGACGACGACTCCCGCGCGCATCCAGCCCGGTATGACCTCCGCGGGCCTCTTCAGCGATCTCCACCACGAGTAGGCTGCAAAGATTCCCACAACGAGGATTGCCCACATTGCGATACCCGCGGCATTGGCGTGCGCCTCGATCGTGCCCGAGTGTATATACCAGGGATCGTTGAGCGCGTGGTCGGCCTTGTCTCCCGTGAAGCGAACCGGATAAACGAAAACGCCGGCGACGGTGAGCGCGCCCATCGCGGTGAGCCAAAGGCCCCTCCGACCCAGCAGCAGCGCCAGAATCGCTGCCCCCAGAGCGGAGACGCTCAACACGACTGGGAAGTGATTGATGAGGAGGTGCGCGTAAGGCCAGGACAGCGTCATTGGTTCCGTTTCTCGCCGGTACGGGAAGCTTGGCGCAGCGAATCGACTGCGAAAACTTACGACGCCAGGAAACATGTGCCTTCAGCCATCACGCGAACGGCAACTCGCTGACGGTGAACACCTCCAATTCGAAGCGTGAACTACAGTTGCGCAGAAAGTTAGGACGTACTAACTTATTTCGTAGTTCCTCAATAAATCCGGAGTCTTTCCATTGGCGATCCCGATACAGAAAAGCCCTCCTGAGCACCCGGCCGAGCTCGTCCCCCCTTCGCCGGGTTGGCGGCGTGCTCGAGCGACCCCTTCGCTCGTCGAGGTCTATCGAAGCGTCCCTGTCGACAAGAAAGGCTTTGCGGGCAAGCTCCTCGCCTTCGCCGGACCCGGCTACCTCGTGGCGGTCGGCTACATGGATCCAGGCAATTGGGCGACCGATCTCGCTGGTGGAGCACAGTTCGGATATACGCTCCTCAGCGTCATCCTGATGTCGAACCTGATGGCGATTCTGCTCCAGGGGTTGGCGTCCAAGCTCGGGATCGTCACCGGCCGCGATCTGGCGCAGGCGTGTCGGGACAACTACTCGAAGCCGGTCAACTTCCTGCTTTGGGTCGCGTGCGAGATCGCCATCGCGGCGTGCGACCTTGCCGAAGTGATCGGCACCGCCATCGCCCTCAATCTGCTCTTCGGCATTCCGGTCATGTACGGCGTCGTCATCACGGCGGCTGATGTGCTGATAATTCTCTATCTCCAGAACAAGGGATTCAGGCTGCTCGAGGCGCTCGTCATCACGCTGATCGCAACCGTCGGCCTCTGCTTCCTGTTCGAGATAATTCTGTCGCAGCCGCCGTTCGCCGAGGTGATGCGCGGATTCATTCCGACGCCGGAGATCGTCAGGAATCCCTCGATGCTCTACGTCGGGATTGGAATACTCGGCGCGACCGTCATGCCGCACAATCTCTACCTGCACTCGTCCATCGTGCAGACCCGCCAATACGAGGAGACGCCCGCGGGAAAGCACGAGGCAGTCAAGTTCGCGTTCATCGATTCGACGATCGCGCTCTCGTTTGCCCTCTTCATCAACGCCGCCATCCTCATTATCGCCGCCGCGACCTTTCACACGAGCGGACACGGGGAAGTTGGCGAGATTCAGGATGCCTACAAGCTGCTCACGCCGTTGCTCGGCGCCGGAGCCAGCACCGTGTTCGCACTGGCGCTCCTCGCCTCGGGACAGAACTCGACGATCACGGGCACGCTGGCCGGTCAGATCGTGATGGAGGGATTCCTCAACATCCGGCTGCGCCCGTGGCTGCGCCGCCTGATCACCCGAATGATCGCGATCATTCCGGCCGTGATCGTGGCGTTCATGTACGGCGAGAGCGGGACGGCGAAGCTGCTCGTTCTGAGCCAGGTCATTCTGAGCATGCAGCTCTCGTTTGCGGTATTCCCGCTCGTGATGTTTACCTCGGACAAGCTAAAGATGGGCGAGTTTGTGAACCCCGTCTGGCTCAAGCTGCTCGCTTATGCAGTTGCGGTAATCATCGGCGGACTCAACATTTGGCTGCTGTTCCAATTCTTCGGTGGAATGGTGAGCTGATGTACGAGCGAATACTGGTTCCCGTTGAGCACTCAGAGTACGACGAAGTGGCGCTGGCGCACGTTCGGAAGCTGGCGCGCAGCTGCAATTCCGGCTCGATAGTGCTGATCCACGTCGCCGACGGCTGGGCAGCTCGCAACATCAACCAACTCGATCTCCGCGAATCCGAGGAGATGAAGAGCGACCGCGAGTACATCGAGGCGATCGCCGACTCTCTCGAGAAGGATGGCTTTCCGGCCGAAGCGATTCTCGCGGGTGGTGATCCGGCGAAGGAGATCGCAGCGTGCGCCGAGCGTGAGAACTGCGATTTGATCGCGATGGCTACCCACGGACACCGTGGACTCTCCGACGTCCTGCGTGGAAGCGTGGCTAGCGAGCTCCGGCACATCTCCATGGTGCCGGTCCTGATGGTCCGTGCGAAGCTGGGCGCCGTACCACCGGTTCCGAAGCCGGCCTCGTGACCGCCGCCCGCGCGCAGCCGAGAGTATCTGGTGCTGAGCCGCTCACCGCGCCGGTTGAGGACTATCTCAAGGCGATCTATGCGATCGGCAAGGGGACCGGACCGGCTGCGACCAATGAGATCGCGCAGCGTCTGGCTCTCGCTCCCGCATCGGTCAGCGGCATGGTCCGGCGCCTCGCCGATCAGGGACTTCTCGCCTACGAGCGCTATCGCGGTGTGAGGCTCACGGAAAGCGGACGGCGTGCGGCGTTGCGCACACTACGCCGGCACCGCGTCATCGAAGCGTACCTCTCAAAGGCGCTCGGGTACCAGTGGGATCGGGTGCATGAGGAAGCGGAGCGACTCGAGCACGCGGCGTCGGACGAGCTGGTGGACAGGATGGCGGCGACGATTGGAGAGCCGGAAGTCGATCCGCACGGCGCGCCCATTCCCACCAAGGATGGATCAGTAGACGAGACCGAGTACAGATCACTCGCGGACCTCGATGTCGGTGCGTCAGGAATGATCGTGCGCGTTGCGGATGAGGATCCGGAGATGCTCCGGTATCTCGCGGAGCTTTCGGTGGTTCCGGGGAAAAGAATCACCGTGAAGTCGCGGGCGCCCTATGGCGGGCCGATCTCGCTTTCCATCGGCCGGCACGAGATGTCGATCGGGCCGACGCTGGCGACGCATGTGCTCGTCTCTCCAGTTGCAGACAGAGCGGGGAAGCGCGGCTAGCTTTCGAGCGTGAACCTCACGCTCCTTATTGCGTCACTCTTACTCCTGACACAGGGTTCGTCAATCGCTCCGCAATCCGCGGTGGCGCAGCCGCGCTCCGTTGCGATCGATGAGGCGCTTGCCGAGCGGGCACATCTGAAGCTCGGAGACCGCGTTTCCGTGTCGGCACGTCCGGGTGAGATCGGCGATACCGTGGTCATCGGTGCGATCGTACGCAGAGGCGCTGATCCGTCGGAAGTTGCTCGCGGGGATCTTCGGCTGAGGATGCATCTCGATCAAATCCAGAATCTGTCGGGCTACGGCGACCGTGTCGATCGATTCGCGATCGCCACGGCGCCCGCGGCGGACCTTCCCCGCCTCATCGATCGCGTCAATCGTGTTGCGTTCGGATTCAAGGCTTACCGGTCGCGCGACATTGCGGTCGAGACATCGCGGACATTCCAGGTCGTGAGCCGCTTCCACCGTGCCATCGGCATCATCACGATCGTCGCGAGCTCCGTGTTTCTGCTCTGCATCATGGTGCTCAAGGTGGAAGAGCGACGCCGCGACATTGCCGCGCTCCGGCTGATGGGAATTTCGCGCTCCACCGTCGTACGCTCCATCGTCATCGAGGCAGCTCTCGTCGCAGTGCTCGGCAGCGCGCTCGGGGTTCTGCTCGGCTGGGCAGCATCGCTCGTGGTGAACTGGCATTATCAGGCGCTCTACCGGACTCCGCTCGAGTTCTCGATCGTCACGCCATCCATAGTCGTCGCCGCTGTCTCGCTTTCTCTCGTGCTCGGGATCGCCGCAGGAGTGATGGCATCGCTGCGGCTGGCGCGCACGCCGCCGCTCGCACTGTTTGGCCGCTGAGTGAGAGCAGCGCTCGCGCAGGCCTCTCTGATCAGGCACCGTGCCCGCACGCTCCTCGCCGTGCTGGGCGTAGCGATCGCGGCGGCGATGCTGCTGGACATGGTCATGCTCGCGACCGGAATGCGGGAGTCTTTTCGCGAGCTGCTGCTGTCGCGCGGATTCGAGCTTCGCCTCGCCCCCAAAGGGACGCTGCCTTTCGATACCGACGCGACGATTCCTGGCGTGACGGCAATTACGGCGACTCTGCGCTACAACCGCGACATCCTGGAAATAAGTCCGGTGCTCGGATCATCGATCCACGTGCAGGCCGGGAATCGCTATGTCGCCAGCTCGACGCTCGGCATCGATCCCAGCGTACAGGGCGACTATGAGCTTCTGTCGGGACGCGACGTCACGGCAGCCGACGCGATCGTCGCCAACGACTACCTGCTGCGCCAGCTCAATGCGAGGGTTGGGGACACACTGAATGTCGCGACTGGCTACGACCCGCAAACACGCACCTATTCCGGGCAGCGAAAACTGGTCGTGACCGGCAGGGTAAAGTTCCTGTACGGAGCCAACGATCAATCGGCCTCGGCCATGCGGCGCGAGACGCTCGAGGCGATGACGTCAGGAAGTCCGATGGCAGGCAGCCGATCGACAGATCGCGCGTCGCTGTTCATGGTTCGGGTTCGCGAGGGCGCCGACGCTGAAAAGGTACGTGACTGGATCGAAGCGCAGCTTCCGAACGTCACGGCAATCTCCATCGCGACGGCGATCGCTCAGGTGGACGAGCGCCTCAGCTACTTCCGCCAGCTCGCCTTTATCCTTGGCGCCGTGAGCCTATTCGTCGGATTCCTTCTCGTCACGACGCTGGTGACGGTCTCCGTGAATGAGCGCGCTGGAGAGATCGCGGTCATGCGCGCGATTGGCGTCTCCAAAGCCCATGTGATACAGCAGGTGGTCCTCGAGGGCGTCGCCATAAGCGTCGCCGGTGCGATCCTGGGTCTCGGGCTCGGGCTCATAACAGCCAGATATCTCAACACGATTCTCTCCGCGTTCCCCGGTCTGCCGATGTCGATCGACTTTTTTCTCTTCCAGCCGGTCGCCGCCTGGTCCGCGCTCGGGCTTCTCGTCGCGAGTGGAATCGGCGCGGGGATCTATCCTGCCTGGCGCGCATCGTCGCTTCCGATTTCTGAGACTCTGCGGCGCGAGGCAATCGCGTGAGCGCGCCAGCGGGATCTCCAATCGTGTCATTGCGCGATGTTCGTCGCGATTACACGCTGGGACGATCGGCCGAGCGGGTGCACGCGCTTCAGGGCGTGACGCTGGACGTGGAGCGCGGCGACTACGTAGCGATCGTTGGTCCTTCCGGCTGCGGAAAGTCGACGTTGCTCAACCTGATTGGTGTGATCGACCAGCCGACATCGGGAACCGTTGCGATTGCGGACAGGCGCGTCGATTCCATGAGCGATCGCGAGGCGACGCAGTTCCGGCTCCGCAACATCGGGTTCGTGTTCCAGCGGTTCTATCTGATGCCGATTCTCTCCGCGCTCGAGAATGTGGCGCTGCCGATGGCGGAAGCAAAGGTGCCGAAAACTGAGAGACTCGCCCGGGCTGGTGAGCTGCTCCAGTATGTCGGGCTTGGCAATCGCGAGCGGCATCGGCCCGCGGAGCTGTCTGGTGGCGAGCAGCAGCGGGTCGCGATCGCCCGCGCTTTGGCTAATCAGCCGGCACTGCTTCTCGCGGACGAGCCGACCGGCGAGCTCGACGCGCGCACAGGCACCGAGATCATCGCGCTCTTCCGGCAGCTCAATGCCGATGGAACGACCATCGTGGTTGTAACGCACGACGAAGACCTGGCGAGTGCCGCGCGTCGCAAGATCCACATGCGCGATGGCAGGGTGGTGGACGGATGATCGGTCAGCTCGCGCTCCGCAACATTACGTACCGGCCATGGCGATCGGTCCTGCTCTTCTTCGGCTTCGGCGTCGGAGTGGCGGTGATGATCGTCCTGCTCTCGATCGGCGAAGCGATGCTGTCGCAGGCGCGAAATGAAAAACTCGTGGGCGGCGGGACGATTACCGTGCTGCCCGAAGGTCTGGACGTCGAGGTGATGAAGACCGGAGGTATCGGCGGCCTCTTCTTCTCGATCGATCACGCGTCGTTTCTGTACCGGCAGGTGCTGGCGTCGCCGAGGTATGCGAAGGAGATAACCGCGGTCGCCCCGCAAATAGAGGGAAGACTGCTGTACGTGCGCTCACCGGACGGTCAGGAGTATGCGGTTCATGCGACTGGCGAGATACCGGATGCCACTCGTGCGGTGGGCGCCGCCGCGGAGATCGTCGAGGGGAAGTGGGAGAACGATGACGGCGACAGAAGATGGGTCTCGCCCACGCCGCTCGAGCTGAGGAACGAGATCGATCATTTTCACCTTCCGTCGGACAGCGTGGCGAACAGAGACACCTGGGCAGAGTGGCACTACTTCAACGTCCTGTCGCAGGGCGGAAAACGGTGGGTGTTCATATCGTTCATAGTTGGCGGTGACGTCACGGGCACAAAATGGGGCGGCAAGCTGGGGATCACGCTCAGGGAGCAGAACGGAGCGACGCGGCGGTTCGGTACCGTGCTCGACCGGTCGCAGGTCCGATTCTCTACGACTGACGCGAACCTCGCCTTCGGTGACTCGCGTGTGACCGTCCTACCGGATGGCGACTACGATGTGCGGGCCAGCGCTCGAGCGGAGAATGGCGCGTCGGGGCGAATATCGATCAATCTTCGCGTGCATCCAGCGCCTTACGCGTATTTCCCCGGCGTGTCGATGGGCTCGGGCGGGTTCGTCTCGGGCTACACAGTTCCCGCTCTGCGCGCGAGCGCGTCCGGCACTCTTTGCGTCGACGCTGTGTGCGAACAGCTTACCGATGCGCAGTCGTATCACGATCACAACTGGGGAGTGTGGCGCGGAGTCACGTGGGACTGGGGAGCATCGCGTGCCGGGCAGTACACATTTCTGTACGGCCGAGTGTATCCTGGCGATACGACTGCGTCGATTCCGCCGGTGCTCGTCTATCTCGTCGATTCGCTTGGCTTTCGCGCGGTGTTTCGCCCGAAGATCATCTCATACGAGGATGCCAGGACGATAAGTGTCGGATCTGGGGTGCTGCGAGTTCCGTCGCGCGCGAGCTTCGAGGACATGCGTGGCGACGATACTCTGCGCGTCGACATAGACATCGAGGATGCAATTGCCACCGATACGCGGCCGAGCAAAAACACGAAAGACAATGAGCGCGGCGATCCGCTCGGCAGCGAGAAAGCGAAGCCTTACTTTATCCAGATGAAGGGCACGGCAAGAATATCCGGACGGCTCGACGGAGAGCCGCTGTCGGGAACAGGAACCGGATTCTTTGAGACCTACAGATGACCGACGAGAACTACTGATGACCGACGCGCACTCAATACCTCACCTGCTCCTGGTTCTCGCCGCACTGCTCGTGACGACAAAGATGCTCGGCGCACTCGCCCAGCGCGTGGGGCAGCCCGCGGTTCTTGGCGAGTTGCTCGCCGGCGTATTGCTCGGCGGGTCCGTATTCGGGCTCCTCGATCCCGCGGATCCGGTGATTCACGCTCTTTCCGAGCTCGGAGTGATCGTCCTGTTGTTCGAGATCGGGTTGCATACGGATCTGAGGGCGATGGCGAAGGTGGCCGGAACCGCCAGCGCCGTGGGCATCGCTGGAGTGGTTCTTCCCTTTGCGCTCGGCTACGCAGCGGCGTCCAGCCTTCTTGGGCTCGAGAGGATTCCAGCGCTCCTGTGCGCCGCGGCCCTCACTGCCACATCAATCGGGATATCCGCTCGAGTTCTGTCCGACATCGGCCAGCTGAAATCACCGGAAGGGCAGGTCGTCCTCGGCGCGGCCGTTCTCGACGATATCATTGGACTCATCGTGCTCTCTGTCGTCGCGAGCATTGTGACCGGCGGCTCGTGGACGGTCTCCGGCGTCCTCCGCACAACCGCGATTGCCGTTGGCTTCATCGTGGTTGCCCTGACAGTGGGAAGATTGTTTGCCCGCCCCGTGTTCAGCTCCATTGAGACGATTCGCGCGCCGGGAACGCTGTCCGTGGTCGCCCTTGCCTTCGCGTTCCTGCTCTCGTCGCTCGCGGCCACCTCGGGGTCCGCAATGATACTCGGCGCGTTCGCGGCGGGAATCATTCTTCACACGACCGCCGAGCGCGCAGAAATCGAGCGCGCCACGACGACGATTGGCCATTTGCTCGTTCCGGTTTTCTTCGCGTCCGTGGGCGCCGCGGTAGAGCTCACCGCATTCACCGAGTCGAAAACTCTGGCGATAGCCGGACTTCTCATTCTGGTTGGCGTCGCCGGAAAATTCGCGGCCGCGTACGCCCCGTGGTGGTTCCACGGGAACAAGCCGCTCATTGGGGTGGCGATGATCCCTCGCGGCGAGGTCGGGCTCATCTTCGCGCAGATGGGACTGGCGACGCGTGCGATTTCTCCCTCCCTCTTCAGCGCGCTGGCACTGATGGTTCTTGTGACTACTTTCCTCGCGCCCCCAATCCTGGCGCGCGTGGGCGCGAAAGGCGCCGGCCGCGGAACCGTGCAAAACGACGTCGGGATCGATGATCTCGTCGCGGGCGACTGGGAGCACAGGATGCCCCGGTCGAGGACGGACGCATCGGGATCGTCGACCGAGTGAACTACAACCGCAACTGAAGACTACCTGCCAGGGGCGGTGTGCCGGCCGGCTGTTGGCTGCGGGCTGATCCCGCTTGACAACCTGAGCGCGAGGCTTCCGATTGAACCCATGACCGCGGAGATCCACATCGGAACGCAGGGGTGGAACTACGACGCCTGGGTCGGGCCGTTCTACCCGACCGGTACGCGTCCCTCTGAGTTCCTGACTGTTTATTCGAGAGCGTTCGACACTGTCGAAGTGGACTCTACGTTCTATGCATCGCCGGCTGCCACGACGATCAGAAGCTGGGCCGAGCGCACGCCGAAGGGATTCATCTTCGCTCTCAAGCTTCCGCAGGAGATCACGCACGAGCAGAGACTGCGCGACGTCACCGGCGCATCCGAGGTCTTTTTCGAGCGAGTGCGGGAGCTCGGAGATAAGCTCGGGCCGGTGCTCGTCCAGATGGGACCCGATTTTCAGCCGGGCGAGCTTCCCGCGCTCGTGGATTTCATTGGGCGCGTCCCGAAAGATTTGCGCATCGCGATCGAGTTCAGGCACCGCGGCTGGATCATCGATGGCGTGCTGGCTCTGCTCAAGGAACACAACATCGCGCTGGCGCTCAGTGATGGAAGGTGGATACCGCGCAAGCTGATGCTCAGTCTCGCCACGCGGCCGACGGCGGACTTCGCTTACATACGGTGGATGGGGCCGAACCGTGATCTGGTGGATTACACGCGAGTGCAGGTCGATCGCTCGCCCGAGATCGACATGTGGTCCGACGCGGTCGAAGTCATGGCGGAGAAGGTGTCGCACGTCTACGGGTACGTGGCGAACACGTTCTCGGGACACAGTCCGGCTACGGCGCGCGACTTTCAGTACCGGTTGGGGCAGACGCCGGTAGACCCGGATCTGCTCGGCGAGCAGATGTCATTGTTCTGACTCTTTGATTGCGCCGGATTCGAAACTGAACACTACACGCTTCCCGCTGATCGCTGCCGGCCCGCACGCGACCGGCAGCAAACAATGGGACATCGCGGTGGGCCCAGGATGGGTCAACGAGCCATATTGCACGCATGACTCCGCGCAAATGGATTTTCAGCATCATCGCGATCTCTATCGCGATCGGCTGCATCTTTCTCGGATTCTGGCAGCTCCGGCGGCTCTCCGCGCGTCACAAACAGAACGCGATCATTGCGGCGAGGCGCTTCGCGCCACCCGTCGAGCTCGACTCACTCCCGAGCGACACCGCGGTTGCACATTTCCGCCGAGTGCACATCGCAGGCAACTACGACCACGGGCAGGAGATTGTTTTCACCTTTCGCGGGCGAAACGGGTCGCCGGGCGTGAACATCCTCACACCGCTGTTGCGGAACGGGAAGAAGACCGTGGTGCTCGTGAACCGCGGATGGGTCTACTCCGCCGATGGGGCTTCAGTAGATCTCAATCCCTGGCGTGAGTCCGACGCCGTGAACGGCACTGGGTTCGTCCAAACCTTTCCCACACAGGGACCATTTCCTCCGCCCAATCCGGCTCGGCCGAGAGCGTTCAGGAGACTGGATCGTGCGGCGCTGCAAAAGGTTCTTCCCTATCCGATCGCCAACTATTACGTGGTTCTCACCGATTCCTCACCTTCGCCGAGCGTTCCGCCCCGTGTAGAGCCTTTGCCGCTCGACGAGGGCCCTCATCTCAACTATGCAATCCAGTGGTTTTCGTTTGCGACGATTGCTATCGTTGGACTAGTTATCTTCCTTAGACGCACATGAGTGAAACAAGGGTGAGCGCGGCGGGCGCTGCGAGTGAGAAGGAGGCGCGGGATGTGGCAGAATCCGCGCGCGAGACCGAGTGGTCACACCCGAGCTTCGTCCGTGAGCTCTTCCTCGGCAGATTCCGTCTCGACCTGATTCATCCCCATCCGCCACCGGACGTCGCTGAAGAAGCGCGCGCCAAGCCGTTCATGGACAAGCTCCGTGCGTTCATGGAACGCGTGGATTCGGACGAGATCGACCGCACCGGTGAGCTCCCCGAGCCGCTCGTCCAGGAGCTGCGCGACATGGGCGCCTTCGGCATCAAAATCCCGAAGGAGTATGGAGGACTTGGTCTGTCGCAAATGAGCTACATTCGCGCGATAGAGTTGGTGACGTCGAAGGATGGATCGATTACAGCGCTTCTCTCCGCGCATCAGTCGATCGGCGTTCCGCAGCCGCTGAAGCTGTTCGGCACCGA
>JBBQAV010000084.1:0-12063 GCA_038316775.1 Gemmatimonadales bacterium
CGCCGCACGCTGGCGAGGTCGTACTCCTTCAGGTCCACGCCGTCGAGCGTGATCCTGCCCTCGGTCGGATCGTATAGTCGGGCCAGCAGCTTGGTGATGGTCGTCTTTCCCGCGCCGTTCTCACCGACCAACGCCACCCGCTCGCCGGGCTTCAGCGCGAGATTCACGTTGCGAATCGCCCACACCTCGCTGCCCGGATAACGGAAGCCGACGTTCTCGAAAACAAATCCTGTCCGGAGCTTTGCGGGAACAGGTCTGGCGTTGGCCGGCGATTCGATCGTCGGGCGCATGTCGAGAAAAACGAACAGATCTCGCAGATAAAGGGCCTGCTCGAAAACACTGCTCGCCGAGAGCAGGATGCCCTGAATGACATCGCGTCCGCGACCGAACGACGCGGCGAGAAACGTCAGCGTTCCAATCGTGATGTCGCCCTTCACGGCGCGGATCAGTATGACGACGTACGCCGAGTAGTAGCCGATCGTGCCAAGGATCGACAGCAGTGTGCTGACGATTCCTCGGCGAACCGAGAGGCTCCGATTTTCTTCGTAGAAGCGCTGCGAGAGATCCCTGTAACGGTCGGTCAGCCATGGTGCGAGACCGAACATCTGGACTTCCTTGGCAGTCTTGTCGCTCGCGCCTACAAAGCGGAGGTAGTCGAGCTGTCTTCGCTCCGGAGTCCAGCGAAAAAGCAGCGAGTAACCGAGAGACGCAAAATGCGTCTCGCCGAGGAAGCTGGGGATGACCGCGATCGCGAGGAGAAGCAGGAGCCACGGGTTGTACGCGATCAGCGCACCCGCGAGAGTGACAAGCGTGAGCGCGTCCTGCGACATGGAGAGCAGTAGGCTCAGCAACGCAATGCGCCCGACCGTCTGGCGCCGCGCGCGCTCGAGGTGGTCGTAGAACTCAGGATCCTCGAACTGGGCCAGATCGAGCGTCGCCGCGTGCTCCATGAGCCGCACGCTCATCGCATTCGAAAAAAGATCGCCGAGCAGACTCTCGATCAGCGATGAGGCGCGAGCGAGTATTTCACCGCTGAGAACTATTACGAGCTCGATGGCGAGGTAGCGCCACACCTCTGTGAGCGCTCCGGTCCCTGCCTTCGCCGCGATGACCGAGTCGAGAATCAGCTTTCCCACCCAGAAGGTCGCGACCGGCACGACCGAGCGGATGACGCGCAGTACGACGATCGCGCTGATATAGCCGCGATGGGTGCCCCATATCAGCCGAAAAAGGGCCGGAAGGTAGCGCAGGGCCTCGAGACGTTCCTTCCACGTTGCGGGTGCCTCTCCGGTTCCGCGACGCCGGCCCATCGGTGCGGGCACAAAAACCGGATGACTCATTTACCCTTGCCGGACTCGACCTCGAATCCTTGCGCGACCCAGCCGTCGTAACCGTCCTCGAGATTGGCAACCTTCTCGAGTCCGCGCGCCTGGAGAAAGCTCGTCGCGATAGACGATCTGCCGCCGCCCTGGCATTGGAGGACGATGGGAGAAGTTGTGTCGAGCTCGCCGAACCGATCAGGAAGTGCCGCGAGAGGAATATGGATGGCGCCGGGCAGGTGGCCCTTGCTCCATTCCTCCGGGTTACGGACATCGACTATCTGGATGCCGTCCTTCGCGACCAACTTGCCGAGTTCCCGCGCGTCCAGCTGCGCAACCTTTTCGAGCTCGCCGCGACTTGATTTCCATTCGTGCAGTACGTCCGTGCGGAGAACGCCACTGATACGCGTCAGCCCGATCTTGCGCAGATCGCCTAGAACGCCGTTGACGGCTTCGTCACTCTCCGCGTCGATGATCAGGAAGACGACACTGTTGTCGGGGACGAGAGCACCGCTCCAGTTGAGGAACGACTTGCCGAGTGGAATGCTGAGGGTTCCCGGCACGTGTCCAGCCGCGAACTGTTGTGCAGGGCGCGTGTCGATCACAATCGCCCAACTCTCGAGTGCTGCCGCGAGCCGGTCGAGTCCCACGTAGTCTGGCCCCTCTGTCACGGGCAACTCTGCACCTGTACGGTTGACCCGCTTCATCTCGGCGAAGTAGCGCGGTGGAACCGGTTGGTCCGCGAGAACCCGGGCGACGAACTCGACCTCGCTCATCTGGCCGAAGGCCCAGTTGAAAAGTCTTTCGTAGCCGAGCGTCGACTGCGGCATTGCTCCCAGAGATTTTCCGCAGGCTGAACCCGCGCCATGCCCGGGCCAGATCTGGAGGTAGTCCGGCTGGGCGCTCAACTCTTTAAGAGACTTGAACAACGATCGGGCAGACTGCTCCATGCTACCGGTGGCGCCGGCTGCGCGCTCCAGAAGATCGGGGCGGCCAACATCTCCCACGAAGACAAAATCACCAGAGAGGAGACCAACAGGCTTCTCGCCGCGCTCGAGATCGGACACGAAAAAGCTGATGTGTTCCGGCGTGTGACCAGGAGTATGACTAGCGCGCAGCCGAACCCGCCCCACGCTGATCTCAGTGCCATCCTTCAGGACGTGCGCGCCCTTCAGGGCATCGTTCGTATAGCCCCACTGCTTTCCCCCCTCTGCGGAGAGATGGAGGCTCGCGCCGGTAGCCTTGGCGAGGGCGTGAGCACCGGATACGAAATCGGCGTGGATGTGGGTCTCGGTCACGTGCGCGATGCGCACCCGATCGGCTCCGGCGGCACGGGTGTACAGCGAAACGTCGGAATTGGGATCGACGATGATCGCCTCGCGCGTTTTCTCGCAGGCGATCATGTAGCTCGCCTGCGCCAGATTTTCATCGTAGAATCGTCGAAAGAGCATTGGGTATCCGGAGGGGTCGGTGAGCGTTGCCGGACGGACGGACAGTAGTTAGCGTCCTATTGAGCAACTGATCGACTCACTGCGCAATATATCACTGACGTGAATGGCCAACGGAGGCGCGACACGACGGAACTGACCCGCGAAGAGCTTGTTCGTTACAGCCGTCACATTCTCCTGCCGCAGGTCGGGGAGAGAGGGCAGCGCGCGCTCAAGGATTCCCGGGTTCTCCTGGTCGGCGCTGGAGGGCTGGGCTCGCCTGTAGCACTCTATCTCGCAGCGGCAGGAGTGGGCACGCTCGGGCTTGTCGATTTCGATGTCGTCGATCTTTCAAATCTCCAGCGGCAGATTCTTCACGGATCGGCGGGAGTCGGAAGCTCCAAGATCGATTCCGCGCGGGATCGCCTGCATGACATCAATCCGAACGTCCGCATCGAGCCGTACGAAACACGATTCACATCGGGCAATGCGCTCGAGATCGCCCGCGGCTACGACTTGATAGTGGATGGCACCGACAATTTCGCCACACGCTATCTCGTCAACGACACTTCGGTGCTGCTCGGCATGCCGAACATCTACGGCAGCGTGTACCGTTTCGAGGGGCAGGCGTCTGTGTTCGGGACGGGCGACGGCCCTTGCTACCGCTGCCTCTTTCGCGAACCGCCTCCGCCGCACCTGGTTCCGAGCTGCGCGGATGCGGGCGTGCTTGGAGTGGTGCCCGGACTCGTCGGGACGATTCAGGCTACCGAGGCCATCAAGCTGCTGCTCGGGCTCGGAGACACATTGGTCGGCCGCCTGCTCACTATTGACGTGATGACGATGGCGTTCCGGACCATCGAGATCCGGAAAGACCCGGAATGTCCCGCGTGCGGAACGCACGAGATAACCGAGCTGATCGACTACGACGAGTTCTGCGGCGGGGCTGCCTCCAGTGTAGAGCCGGCAGTAAGCAACGTGTCGGAGATTCAGCCCGCGCAGCTCGCCGAGCGTCTGGAAGGTGGAGAGGAGCTGGAGATAATTGACGTCCGTGAGCCTTACGAGTGGGAGATCGCGCGGATCCCCGGCGCGCGCCTCGTTCCGCTCGACCGGATCGCCGCCGAGATTCCGCGGCTCGACAAGAAGCGGGAGACGATTCTCTATTGCAAGGTCGGTGTGCGGAGCAGATACGCCGCTCAGCAGCTGGCCGATGCAGGCGTCGCCGAAGTCCGCAATCTGGCGGGCGGAATCCTCCGCTGGATCGATGAAGTCGATCCGACGATGACGAGGTATTAGTTGATCCCACCGGATCCCATCGAGCGGTTTCGCGGCGTCTACGCGCTTGCCGAAAAGATCGACCGCTCGATCATTCCCGAACCGAACGCGATGTCGCTGGCAACCATCGAGCGGGGCGATCAGCCCTCCGTGAGAATCGTGCTGCTCAAGGCCGTCGACGAGCGGGGATTCGTCTTCTACACCAACTACGAGAGCAGGAAAGGCCGGCAACTCCTCGCGCATCCTAACGCAGCTCTCTGCTTTTACTGGGCGCCGATAGAGATCCAAGTGAGAGTCGAAGGCACCGTTTCGAGAGTCGAGCCCAAAGAGGCCGATGCGTATTTCGCCACGCGCGCTCGTCTCAGCCAGATAGGTGCGTGGGCGTCTCGGCAGAGTGAGCCGTTGGAATCACCGACCGCGCTCGACGAGCGGGTGAGGAAATACGAGGCCGAGTTCAAGGGTAAGGATGTGCCGAGGCCCAAGTCATGGTCGGGCTTCCGCGTGCGGCCGGAACGGATCGAGTTCTGGAAGGGCAAGCCCAATCGTCTACATGAGAGACATCTCTACACGAGAGACGGCGACGGCTGGCGGATCGAAACTCTCTATCCGTAAATCCAGCCGGCGAGACGGTACCACTTGAGCGCGATATACCCTAAAATGTTGAGATGACGAGCACCCACCTTCCTCCCGCGACGAAGAACGCGCCGCCCCCGCCGCCCCCGCCGCCTCCTCCGCCTCCCGCCGAGCCGTGGACGATCGCTTCCGCGCGCACGCTCTACAACATCGAAGGGTGGGGACTCGGCTTCTTCGATGTGAACGAAGCCGGCCACGTCGTCGTCCGCCCCGATCGGGCGAAAGAGAATCGAGAGCTCGACCTTTTCGAGCTCGCGAACGATCTGGAGGAGCAGGGCGTCGGGCTGCCTCTGCTGCTTCGGTTCTCTGACATCCTTCGTTCCAGAATCGAGTCGCTGAACGAGAAGTTCTCGCGAGCGCGCGAGGAGTACGCGTACCAGGGCGGTTACACCACGGTGTATCCGATCAAGGTGAATCAGCAGCGGCACGTGGTGGAAGAAATCGTCGAGTTCGGCAAGGCGGCCGGCGTCGGACTGGAATGCGGCAGCAAGCCGGAGCTCCAGGCGATACTTGGATTGGCGGAGCACACCGATCACCTCATCGTGTGCAACGGGTACAAGGATGAGGAGTTCATGCGGCTCGCCCTCATGGGCCAGAAGCTCGGGCACCAGGTCTTCATCGTGCTGGAGCAGCTGAGCGAGGTCGACGTACTGCTCCAGGTGGCCGACGAGCTCCAGGTGATTCCGAACGCCGGCGTGCGAATCAAGCTCTACTCCGAAGGCTCAGGCCGGTGGGCAAAAAGCGGCGGTGAGAAGTCGAAGTTCGGCCTAAGCACCGCCCAGCTGGTGAGGCTGGTCGACAAGCTGAAGAGCATCAACCGCCTCGATATTCTCAAGCTCATTCACTTCCACCTCGGCTCGCAGATCACCGACATCCGCTACATCAAGGCGGGACTGCAGGAGGTCTCGCGCTACTACGCCGAGCTGCGCGCGATGGGTGTCGACATCACCCACGTGGATGTGGGCGGCGGCTTGGGTGTGGATTACGACGGCAGCGGCTCGACGTCCCAGGCGAGCGTGAACTACACGCTTCAGGAGTACGCGGACGACGTCATCTACACGATCGCCGAAGCCTGCCGCCAGCACGAGCTGCCGATGCCGCACATCATCAGCGAATCAGGGCGCGCGCTGACCGCGCACCACGCGCTGCTGCTGTTGAGCGTTATCGACGTCGAATCGGTGGCGGACAACGCAGTGCCCGAGCTGACGAAGGGCAATCATACGCTGCTCCACGAGATGGCAGCCGATTACGCCTCTGTATCCAAGCGCGTTTCAAAGAAACGCGTGCGCGAGGTATACCACGACGCGACATTCGACAAAGAGCGCGCGCAGGACCTGTTCAACACCGGAGTGCTGACGCTCCGCGACCGCGCAATCGCCGAACAGGTTTATCTGGCGACGATATCAGCTGTAGTGAGGATCGCGCAAAAGGATCGAGACGAATACTCGGATATCATCGACGACCTGGAAGCGACGATGGTCGATCGCTACTTCTGCAACTTCTCGCTGTTCCAGTCGCTGCCGGACAGCTGGGCGATCGATCAGATCTTTCCGATCATGCCGATCCACCGCCTGAACGAGGAGCCGACGCGCCGCGGCACGATTCAGGACGTGACGTGCGACTCAGACGGCAAGATCGAAACTTTCATCGGGGATCGCACGCCGCGGAAGAGTCTCGAGCTCCATCCGTTCAACGACGGCGATCCGTACATCATCGGGATCTTCCTGACCGGAGCCTACCAGGAGATCCTGGGCGATCTGCACAACCTGTTCGGCGATACGAACGCGGTGCACATCAGATTGTCCGGTGAGAAGGGGTACGAGGTCACGGATCTCGTGCACGGCGACACCGTAACGGAAGTGCTCGACTACGTGCAATTCCGCGCGTCGGACTTGCTGGCGACGTTCCGCCGGAAGGTGGCGAACGCGACAAGCCTCGCGCGGCAGGAGGCGAACACGTTCATTGCCGATTACATCGCGGGGCTCGAAGGCTATACCTACCTTGAGGGTGAGGCGGCTCGGTAGGACCACAACTGCAACTGCAAATGCAACAGAACAAGTGGTGAGCTGTTAGCTGGAGGCTAAATAGCCCTCAGCCTCACTACGTCGGGACGCCACTGGTGTGGAGCATGGCACAAGCAACTGCCTGTGGTCTCACGCCAACTAGTGACGTCCCGACGTTTGCGGCTAACAGCTATCGAGCGCAGTTCGGCTATCAGCTCACCACTTGTTCTGTTGCAGTTTGTTTCCCCCTCAGCTAGCAGAGAAGCGTTTCTCGATCTCCTTCCAGTTCACAACGTTCCACCAGGCGTTGATGTAATCCGGCCGGCGGTTCTGGTACTTGAGATAGTACGCGTGCTCCCAGACATCGAGACCCATCATCGCCTTCTGGCCCTCCATCAGCGGATTGTCCTGGTTCGGCGTGCTCGTGATGGACAGCTTCCCTCCGTTGTTCAGCAGCCACGCCCAGCCCGAGCCGAATCGACCCACGGCGGCGGCGCTGAACTGCTCGCGAAACTTCGCGAAATCTCCGAACGCGCTCTTGATCGCGGTCCCTAGGTTTCCGCCAGGCTCGCCACCGGTCTTCGGAGCCATGATCTGCCAGAACATCGAGTGATTCCAGTGTCCTCCGCCGTTGTTGCGGATCGGCGTTCGCACGGCTTCCGGAAGTGTGTTGACGCCCCGGATCAGATCGTCGAGCGATTTGCTCGCCAGCTCCGGCGCCTTCTCGATGGCAGCGTTGAGATTGTTCACGTACGTCTGATGGTGCTTGCCGTGATGGATCTCCATGGTCTTCGCATCGATGTGCGGCTCGAGGGCAGCGAAGTCGTAGGGCAGCGGGGGAAGCGTGAATGCCATTGTGGTTCTCCTTTATAAGCTTTTTTCAGGCGGTGCCGAGTGCATTGCCGTCACGTGCGATTTCGTTCGATCTTGGATATTTCCGATATCTCCGCTTCCAACGCCCGTGAGGCGCCGGCCGACTTCGAGCGGCGTCCCCGGTACGCTCCGATGAGCCCGGGCAGTATCGAGATGAAAACGACGACGACTACGACTATCTCGATATGCTGGTCGATTCCCGGAATATAGTTGCCGAGGAAAAAACCGATTCCGAGCATGCTCCAGATCCAGGCGAACGCTCCGATGATATTGAAGGTTATGAAATGCCTGAATTTCATTCCGCCGACACCCGCGATGACTGGCGCGAACGTCCGGATGATCGGCATGAATTGGGCTAGCACGATAGTTTTGCGCCCGTGTTTCTCGTAGAACGCGGCGGCGCGCATAGCATGTTTCCTGTTGAAGAAGAAGCTATTCTCGCGATTGAAGATCCTGGGGCCGGTAGTGCGACCGATGAGATAGCCGACGGAGTTGCCCGCGATCGCGGCAAGGGTGAGTACCGGCGCCAGGGCATATACATTGAGATAGCCTTTGGCCGCGAACAGCCCGGCTGTGACAAGCAGAGAGTCACCGGGTAGAAAAACGCCTACCAGAAGTCCGGTCTCGGAAAAAATTATGATGGCGAGGCCGACAAGCCCGGCCCACTGCACCAGCTCCGGCAGGTTGTTGAGGCGATGAAAAAGATCGGTGATTGGCTGCATCAAGCTGCTTAGAGAGGTGAGATGGAAGAGAGACGTTCAAGTTCACCGCCACCGCGGCGCAAAGCAACTACTGCGGACTGGCTGCTCGCATTTCCCGAGCAGCGCGTCAGGGGATTCCGTCAATCGCCCGGCAGAGGTGAGAAAATCTTCAACGCTGTTTCGGTGGCAATGCTCGTGCTCTTCGCGGTTGGCTGGTCGTGGTCGATCGCGCGCGCCAGGGCGGCGGGAGATGCCGGTGCCCTGACACCGGCCTCCGCAAATATTGCCAACGCGCTCACCGACGGCTCCGCTCCGTCCGTCGCCTATCTCACCGATGCGGCTCTATCCGCTCTCGTCGCGCCGGCGCGCGGGGAGAGCGGGAAACTTCGCGTCTCGATCCAGCAGGGCGGCACTCCGATAACCCCCATTCTCGCGGACACGCTTCTGCCTGGAGCCGTTGCCACCTTTTCGTCCGGCGCCGCGGCGGAATCGACCTCCAGGTTCATCGCGCCGCGGAAGCCCGGTGTCTGGAATCTCGCGCTCAAAATCGGCAGCGCCATTAAGCCGCTGGCGGATTTCAGCGTCATCACCCTTCGACCCGCCACGGAGAAACAGGGCGGCCGCCTCGGTCTCTATTTTATCGGGAACTGGCCCGCCGCCAGGAAGGGAAGACCGGGGGTGAGCTACGATCCCCCCAGCGGATTCATCGAAGTCACGCCGCAGAATCAGAACACCCAGCTGTCGGAGCATTTCAAGCTCAAGGACTTTCTGCCCCACGATCAACAAAACGTTTGGCCCAAGTACATCGTCGTCGACATGAAGATGATCGACAAGGACGAGCTCGTTCTTCAGGACCTCAAGGACCACGGAATCAATCCGGCGGGAGTGCGCGTAATGAGCGGCTTCCGTACACCGCAATACAACACCGGTCGCGGCGACCCGAGAGGCCGCGCTGCCCTGAGCCGTCACATGTACGGTGACGCCAACGATATCTTTATCGATAACGACGGAAATGGGCAGATGGACGACCTGAATCATGACGGGCGCGTGAATATTGCAGATGCCAAAGTCATTCAGGATGCGGTCAATCGCGTCGAGCGGGCACACCCTTCGCTGATAGGAGGGTGCGGCGTATATTCTGGGACGTCCGCGCACGGGCCTTTCACTCATATAGACACGCGAGGCTATCCCGCTCGCTGGATCGGAACAGGAGACAGCTAATGGACAAGACAACAACCGGCAGCCCCGAGACCTCCGAGGACCACAGGCATGTGCCCGCCAACCCGAAGCGTGACCCGGCGATGCCCGTGCGACTCGCCGATCTCGAGCCCTATGTGGGCCTGGGCTACCTGTCGAAGCTGTTCAAGCTCATGGCGGTCATTCTGCTGCTTCTCCTCGTCTCGGAGATAATCACCGGGCTGGTGACGCAGGGTACGACTTCGATTCCAACCCTGTTGGGCGAAATGAGCCGCCTCGTCGTACTGGCCGGCTTGCTGTGGGGCAGTGGTGATCTCGCCCTCCTGCTCATCGACATGGGACATGACGTCCGGGCGACCAGAATCCTCCTCGGCAGACAGGCGCTGCATCAGACAGGATCGACTGGAATCACTCCGCCCTCTGGCACTCCGCGTGTCGAAGGCGGCAGCTTTGTGGAGCGTGGACCCCGCTAAGCTTTTCACCATCGGACACTCGACCAGAACGCTCGAGGCGTTTCTCGGGCTCCTGCAGAGAGAAGGCGCGTCACATCTCGTGGATGTGCGCGCCTTTCCGACATCGGCCCGCTACCCGCATTTCTCGCAGCCGGGGTTCGAACGCTCACTTATCGATACGGGGCGCAGATACACGCACCTTCCTTCACTCGGGGGCAGGCGCCGGGGTCGTCGCGACTCACACAACACCCAGTGGCGGAACGCGAGCTTCCGAGCGTACGCCGACTACATGGAGACGCGCGAGTTCAGTGAAGCACTCGACGATCTTCTCCACCTGGCGACACTCGAGCCGACTGTGATCATGTGCGCGGAAGCGGTGCCGTGGCGGTGCCACCGGTTTCTCATTTCTGATGCCGCCGTCGCGAGGGGAGTGGCCGTTCATCACATCCTCGACGCGGGGACGCAACCCCACCGGTTGACACCATTCGGACGAATCGACGCATCGGGACACGTCCGCTACGACGCGGCTCCGCAAAGCGAGCTGTTTGGAGCCGAATCCACGTAGGCACGAGGGTCATTGCGGATGCGCGGGCATGCTGGTTGCCTATGTTGGTGTGCGTACCCCAGCGTAACGCCAGTCAGATGGTGGGCTGCGCGCAAAGCGAGGGGCAGTTTCTGTCGCGCCAGGTGTAACTAACTTCTTGCGAGGATGCCATCATGATTTGGACCATCGCCGTAATTCTGTTTATCCTCTGGATTCTTGGATTCTTCGTCATGCATGTCGGTGGCGGGTTGATCCATATCCTGCTCGTGATCGCGGTGATCGTGATCGTCTATCGTCTCATCACAGGTCGACCAGTAGTCTAGACAAAGACTCACCTGGCCGCGGCGACACTGTTGCCTCGGCGGGATGCTGCCCTCCATCATTCGGTCTGACACGAAAGGGGAGGGCAGCATTTTGCATTCAAGCCCGTGAGCCCAACCACCGGAGAAGCGACCGGAGGATCGGTGGCCGCTTCAAAATCGGTTCTCGCTGATGTCCGGGTCGTGTTGTACGAGCCCCAGGATCCCGTCAACATCGCGGCGACGATTCGCGCGATGAAAAACATGGGCTGTTCCGACCTTTATCTCGTGCGCTCGGTGGAATACGATCCGTGGCGGCTCGAAGGTATCGCCCACGGCACCAACGACATCATCGACCGGATCAGAAACTGCGACACCATCGAGGAGGCTCTGGAGGGGGTGGTGCGAGTCGCCGGTTTCACGGCGAGGCGCCGCGCGGCCAAGCGTGATCTGACCACGCCGAGAGCGGCGAGCGTGGAGCTGCTCGATTTCGCTCGCAGCGGCCCCGTGGCGCTGCTGTTTGGAAGAGAGGATAAAGGCCTGCCGAACGAAATCCTGGATCGGGCGCACGTACTCGTCACGATCCCGACGACAGGGCACGCCTCCCTGAATCTGGCGCAAGCGGTCCTCATCGCTCTCTACGAGCTGCATCTCTCAGCCGCGGATGCCACTCGCACACTCGCTCCCCCACGCAAGGACGCACCGCCCGCAACCGCGGAAGAATATGAGCAGCTTTTCGCCGATACCGAGCGGGCGCTGCACGCAACTGAATTCTTCAAGACGCGCTTCCATGAGCATATCATGCGAACGGTGCGCACGCTCTTTTTCCGCGCGACTCTCGATTCGCGCGAACTGGCGCTCCTGCGCGCGATTTTCATCGAGGTGGTGCGAACAATCGACCGCATCACGAAGGGAAAGGCAGGCGGCTTGCAGCGGTGAGTGCGCACTTGCGCGACATTACCCGTCCGGACATTTTTCCGCCTGCCGGTAGCTTGTGAAATTCTTCACAACGCCGACCGCTTAACTCTCCCTTACGATTATTCGCGGATGAACTTGAGAAGCAGATGGCTAGCGGTGCCGGGGTTCGTGTGCATCGCGGCACTCGCCACCATGCTCTCTGCTTATAGTGGCGCCTCTTCAGAGGAGCGGAACAGCCCGGTGCAGCCAGTCGCGTTCCGCCACACGATTCACGTGGACACGCTGAAGATGAACTGCCTCTATTGCCACTTCTCCGCCAACAAGTCCGTCGATCCGGGTCTTCCCGCAGTTGGCACATGCATGGGGTGTCACACGGTCATGCCTGGATCTACGCCAGGCAACAAGGCGGAAATTCAGAAGCTCGC